>JAJXZV010000182.1 GCA_021779875.1 Pseudomonadota bacterium | reverse complement strand
CGTTATAGCGCCCCGCCGACCTCCGGCAGTATGGGGCGAACCCGGTAGGAGCGGCTGGATTGCCGCGAACTGGCGGAGAGGGTGGGATTCGAACCCACGGATGGTTGCCCATCGCCGGTTTTCAAGACCGGTGCATTCAACCGCTCTGCCACCTCTCCGCGGAGCGCTCGGAAGTGCTTGATTTTAGCAGGGGTCGGCGCCGATGTCGGGGGGCATCCTCCGAGTGAACCCCGGGGGTGGTAGGATGTCGAACGTCAGGGGTTCATCGAGAACCGCTCAATTTCAGGAGTAAGAGGCAACCATGGCGACTTTCCCGAGTAACAACACGGCGTTGCGGGGCATCGACAGCCGCGCGGTGTTCATCACCCGCACCTACACCCACCTGCTGGCGGGCATCCTGGGTTTCATCGTGGTGGAGCTGGGCCTGTTCGAGTCCGGTCTCGCGCCCGTGGTCGCACAGTACATGCTGGGCGTTCCCTGGATGCTGATCCTGGGCGCGTTCATCCTGACCGGCTGGCTGGCCTCGCGCACCGCGCAGACCAGCAGCTCCATCGGCATGCAGTACTTCGCCTACGCCGCCTACGTGGTCATGGAGGCGCTGATCTTCGTCCCGCTGCTGTACATCGCGGACGCGAAGGCGCCCGGCACCATCGACAGCGCCACGCTGATCACCGCGCTCGGCGCCGGCGGCCTGATGTTCGTGGCACACCGTACGCGCAAGGACTTCTCCTTCCTGCGATCCATCATCCTATGGGGCGGCGTGCTCGCCCTGCTCGCCATCGTCGGCGGCCTGGTGTTCGGGTTCCAGCTCGGCACCTGGTTCTCGGTGGGGATGATCGGCCTGGCGGGTGCGGCCGTGCTGCACGACACCTCGAACATCATCCTGAACTACCCCGAGGACCGGTACGTGTCGGCGGCGATGCAGCTGTTCGCCTCGATCGCGTTGATGTTCTGGTACGTGCTGCGCCTGCTGATGGGCAACCGCAACTAAACCAACCGCAACCAGGATGGGCGATCGCCGCCAGGCGATCGACGGCCTCCAAAAACAAGGGCGCGGACTTCGATGAAGTCCGCGCCCTTTTTTCATCGCCCCAGGGCATCGCTCGGATGCCCGGGGCCCGGCCCGCTGCGCCTCTTCAGCCCGCGGCCGCCGCCTTGGCCTTGGCGACCTCGGCGATGACCTCGTCCGCGACGTTGCGCGGCACCGGATCGTAGTGCGAGAACTCCATCGTGTAGGACGCCCGGCCGCTGGTCATGCCGCGCAGCTGCCCGATGTAGCCGAACATCTCC
Organism: Pseudomonadota bacterium; assembly: GCA_021779875.1. Classification (GTDB taxonomy): domain Bacteria; phylum Pseudomonadota; class Gammaproteobacteria; order Steroidobacterales; family Steroidobacteraceae; genus Bog-1198. Next base: position 1,422 of record JAJXZV010000182.1, on the reverse strand, counting down.
GACAGCGGCACGTTCGCCACCACCGCGATGTTGGTGCCGCGCTCGAGCTGATCCAGGATCGAGCCGCGGCGCCGATTGATGTCGCCGATCACGTCGCCCAGGTAGTCGCCCGGCGTCACCGTCTCGACCTTCATCACCGGCTCGAGCAGGATCGGATTCGCCTTGCGGATGGCCTCGCGGAAGCACGCCTTGGCCGCGATCTCGAAGGTCAGCGCGTTCGAGTCGACGTCGTGGTAGCTGCCGTCGGTCAGGCGCGCACGGAAGTCCACCGTCGGGTAATGCGCGAGGACCCCGTCCTCCTTCTGCATCTTCAGGCCCTTCTCCACCGAGGGCACGAATTCCCTCGGAACCGAGCCGCCGACGGTCTCGTCGACGAACTCGAAGCCCTGGCCCCGCTCGAGCGGCTCGAACGTGATCCACACCTCGGCGAACTGGCCGGAGCCGCCGGTCTGCTTCTTGTGGATGTACTGCTCGCTCACCGGCTTGGTGAAGGTCTCGCGGTAGGCGACCTGCGGCTCGCCCATGACGCCCTCGACACCGAACTCGGTGCGCATCCGGTCGAGCGTCACTTCGAGGTGCAGCTCGCCCATGCCGCGCAGGATGGTCTGGCCGGTCTCGCGGTCCGTCTCGAGGTGCAGCGATGGATCGGCGCGCACCATCTTGCCGAGCGCGGCGCCGAACTTCTCCTGCTCAGCCTTGCTCTTGGCCTTCACGGAAACGCTGATCACGGGCTCGGGGAAGCGCATGCGCTCCAGCACCACGGGATTGTTCGCGTCGCACAGAGTGTCGCCGGTGTCGGTCTCGGCGAGCGAGACCAGCGCGATGATGTCGCCGGCGCGCGCCTCCTCGATGGGGTTGGCCTCCTTCGCGAACATCTCCACCATCCGGCCGATCTTCTCGCGCTTGCCGCGGGTGGAATTCTGCACCGAGGCGCCCTTGGTGAGCACGCCGGAATAGACGCGCACGAAGGTCAGCGCGCCGTAGGCGTCGTTGATCACCTTGAACGCGAGCGCCGCGAACGGCTCGTCGTCCGAGCACTTGCGTTCGCCGATCGGCTCGCCGTCGGCATTCACCGTCTTGATCGCCTCGACGTCGGTCGGCGCCGGCAGCAAGTCGACCACCGCGTCGAGCACCTGCTGCACGCCCTTGTTCTTGTACGAAGATCCGCACAGCACCGGCGTGAACGCCGAAGTGATGGTGCCCTTGCGCAGCGCCCGGCGCAGCGCGTCCGGCGACGGCACCGTGCCGTCCGTGAGATAAGCCTCCATCGCGGCGTCGTCCTGCTCGAGGCAGGTGTCGACGAGCTCGGTGCGGTACTTGTCGATGCTCGCCAGGATGGCGCGGTCGCTCGGCACGACGATGCCGAGCTTGTCGGCGATGTCCGGCGTGACGTCGAGCACCTGCCACTGGGCGTCCTTGTCG
>JAJXZV010000435.1 GCA_021779875.1 Pseudomonadota bacterium | reverse complement strand
GTTGGCGTGAAGCTCGCCGGCATCCTCGCGGCGCGCCGGCGGGCGCTCACCGTGCTGTTCAGCGTCGTGGTGGCGCTCGTGGGGCTGTACATGGTGATCCGCGGAGTCAGCCAGCTGCTCTGAGGGAGTCATTTTGCGACGAAGCGGCGCGCCCTCGCGCCAGTCGAGCCCGGCCGCCGGTGGTCTTGGGGGGGCGCCTCGGGTACAGTTCTGCGCTCTCGGTCACGGGTGCACCGGCGCGGGCGCGTCGTCTGCGGCGCACTGGGCCAAGAAGGCCGCAGCGCACCGCAGAGCTGAAGCGGGCAGGCGCGAAGCAATCAGCCGATCTGCTTCGGGCCCGGTCGTGCGAACACCTTCATGACGACGATGCGAAGTTGGATTTCAAAGGGAGATCGCCCGATGAGCCTGAGGAAATTCCTGGCGAGCGCGTGTGCCTCGGCGCTGCTCGTGTCTCCGCTCGCGCTTGGCGCACCCGCCGGTCCGCAGCAGGAGAATGACCACGGCCGAACCCTGCTGCCGATGCCGGTGAGCGCGACGATTCATTTCCGGCAGATCGGGCCGGCGCTCGCCGGCGGCCGGGTGACCGCGGTGGCCGGCGTGCCGGGCGATCCAGACATCTATTACGTCGGTGCGGCCGACGGTGGCGTGTTCCGCACCGCCGATGGCGGCATCACCTGGCAGGCGCTGTTCCAGCACCAGCCGGTCGCCTCGATCGGTGCCCTGGCGGTCGACCCGCACAATCCGGCGATCGTCTGGGTCGGCACCGGTGAGGCCAACATCCGCAACGACGTGTCCTTCGGCGATGGCGTCTACGAGTCGAGCGACGCCGGGCGGCACTGGCGCCATCTGGGGCTCGCCGGCACGATGCAGATCTCGCGCATCCTGATCGACCCGCGTCACCCGGACACGGTGCTGGTCGGCGCGATGGGCAATCCGTGGAAGGACAGCACCGAGCGGGGCGTGTACCGGACCGCCGATGGCGGGGCGAGCTGGCAGCGGGTGCTCTACGTCGGACCCGACGTGGGCATTTCCGACATGGCGATGGACCCGAGCAATCCCGAGGTCGTCTACGCGGCGACGTACCGGTTCCGGCGCGAGCCCTGGCATTACTCGGCCGGCGGTCAGCAGGATGCGATCTACCGCTCGCTCGACGGCGGACTGACCTGGCAGCGGCTCGCCGGCCACGGGCTGCCGAGCGGGGCGGTCGGACGCATCGGACTGGCCGTCGCTGCGAGCAATCCGGAGGTGGTCTACGCGGTCATCGGCAGCCACCAGGGTGTGCTGTGGCGCTCGGACGACGGCGGGGCGCACTGGCGACTGGTGAGCAAGGACCAGGCCGTGGATGCCCGTCCGTTCTACTTCTCGCATATCGCGGTCGATCCCAAGAACCCCGAGCACCTGTTCGCCCTGTCGATGCGCCTGCTCGCCTCGAGCGACGGTGGGCGGACCTGGAAGCGGATCGCCCGCTCGATCCACGTCGACAACCACGCCATCTGGGTCGATCCGACCGGCAGCGGCCGGATCATCGAGGGCAACGACGGCGGGGTGGCGCTGTCGCTCGACAACGGCCGGCACTGGGCGTTCATCCACAACCTGGTGCTGGGCCAGTACTATCACGTTGCCGTGGGGCGAGGGTTCTTCTACCAGGTCTGCGGCGGCCTGCAGGACAACAACACCTGGTGCGGGCCGGGCGCGAGCAAGGATCCGCGCGGCATCTCGAGTCGCGGCTGGTACGGGTTCAACGGTGACGACGGCATCTATGGCATGGCCGCGGCGGATGATCCGAACCTCATCTACAACGAGGGGCAGAACGGGGCCTACTTCATCTATGACCGCTCCGAGGAGCAGCTGCACGACATTCAGCCCTTCCCGCGGGATGACAACGGCCGTGGCGCCGACGGGGCGCGCTACCGCTTCGCCTGGGAGGCCGCGTTCGCGGTTTCGCCCGCAAACCCCAAGGTGCTCTATGCCGGGGGCAATGTGCTGTTTCGCAGCACCGATCGCGGCCGCACGTGGAGTGCGATCAGTCCGGACCTGACCCGCGACGATAGGGCCAGGGAGGGGCCCTCGGGCGGGCCGGTGATCCAGGACAACTCCGGCGCGGAATACTACGACGCCATACTGACCATCACCCCGGCCGAGTCCGATCCGCAGGTCATCTGGGTCGGCACCGATGACGGACGGGTGCAGCTGACCCGCGACGGCGGACGGCATTGGGTCAATGTCACGGGCAACATCCCGCATCTGCCGGCGTGGGGACGGGTCGAGTCGATCGACGTCTCCCCGAGCGATCCGGGTAGCGCGCTGATCGCGGTGGATCGGCACTTCAGCGGCGATTTCCGGCCGTACCTGTACCGCACGGACGATTACGGTGCGCACTGGACCTCGATCAGCGGCAACCTGCCCGCCGATGTCTATGCCCATGTCGTGCGCCGTGATCCGCACAATCCCGATCTGTATTACGCGGGGCTGGAGAACGGCCTGTACGTGTCCTGGGACGCCGGCCGCACGTGGTACCAGTTCGGGCTCGGGCTGCCTGATTCGGCCGTGTACGATCTGGCCGTGCAGTCGCGCACCAACTCTCTGGTGGTGGCCACCCACGGCCGGGGCGTGTGGATCCTCGATGATCTGACGCCGTTCGAGCAGTGGAGTCCCGCCGTGGCGCACCGCGCGCTCACGCTCTTCAAGCCCGAGGAGGCGGTGCGATACTGGCCGT
>JAJXZV010000307.1 GCA_021779875.1 Pseudomonadota bacterium | reverse complement strand
CCGCAGCTCGCGGAACAGCTGCACCAGCCGCTGCTTGTGATAGCGCTTGCGGCGGTGCAGCCGCACCACCTGGGCGATCACGTCGCCCCAGATCCCGCCGATGTTCGGCGGGTCGATCTGCGAGCGCAGGCGCAGCCATCGGTCGAGGCGGTACAGATTGAGCAGCTGCCAGGCGAGGTACAGGCAGGCGGTCAGCAGCAGCCACAGCCACACCGGCCCGGCCAGCAGGCCCGCCACCAGGCCGAGCAGCAGGATGCCCGCCAGCCGCGCGAGGGCGAAGGTCCACATGCCTACCATGGCCGTATCTTAAGCCCCCCGGGCCGCGGGAACCTGTGCCTCACTCACGAATCGCGCGTATCGTCAGGACTCGCGCGTCGAAAACCGGTACCCGGAGCCGCGCACCGTCTGCACCAGCCGCTCGAGCGAGAACGGCTCGAGCGCCTTGCGCAGGCGCCGGATGTGCACGTCCACGGTGCGCTCCTCCACGTAGGTGCTGCCGCCCCAGACCCGGTCGAGGAGCTGGCCGCGGCTGAACACCCTTTCCGGATGGGTCATGAAGAAGTGCAGCAGGCGGTACTCGGTCGGGCCGAGGGCGATCTCGCGCTCGCCGGTGCTCACCCGGTGGCTCGAATCGTCGAGCTTCAGGCCCTCGACCTCCACGACGTCGGAGCCGCCCGCCGGCGCCGCGCGGCGCAGTACCGCCTGGATGCGCGCCAGCAGCTCGCGCGGGGAGAACGGCTTGGTGACGTAGTCGTCGGCGCCGCCATCGAGTCCGCCGATCTTGTCCTGCTCCTCGACCTTGGCGGTGAGCATGATCGCGGGGATCTCCTCGGTGTCCTTGGCGCGGCGCAGGGTCCGGATCAGCTCCAGGCCGCTCATGTCGGGCAGCATCCAGTCGATCAGCAGCAGGTCGGGGCGCGAGTCGACGATCTGCGCGCGCGCCGACCGGCAGTCCTCCGCCTCGCTCACCTCGTAGCCGGCACGGCGCAGGCCGAAGGCGATCATGTCGCGAATCGCCTTTTCATCTTCCACGATCAGGATGCGCTTGGCCGTCATAGCAGTCGCCGGTCCCCGGTCCATTGAATCATCTATTAGAACCGCCCGATGTGACAGTTACGTGACTGGTCCTATTTGGCCGCCCGCTCGGCCTCGGTGAGGGCCACCTTGTCGCGCAGGTACAGCGGCTGCAGCTCGGCCGGATCGCCTCCGAGGCCGAGCGCGAGCCGCAGGGCCCCGAGCCGCGCCATCTCGTGCGCCCGCGGCAGGGCGCGCCGGTGCCCGGGGTCGAGCTCGACGCCGGGCAACCCGGCCAGGCTCGGGTGGGCATCGAACCCCCGGCCGATGCCCCGGCAGGGGAGCGGGCCCCACGGCGGCCGCACCGTCCCGGGCGCGCCCACCGCGGGACGCCCCTCGAAGGCGACGCCGCGCGCCGGATCGGTCCGCAGACCCGCCCAGTACACCTCGCCCATGCGCGCGTCCAGGCAGGCGAGCACGCGCTCATCGGCGCCGCCCCGCACCTGCGCCGCGAGCGCCTCCAGCGTGGTGACCGGCACCACCGGCAGGCCCGCCCCCAGGGCCAGCCCCTGCGCCACGCTCACGCCGACCCGCACCCCGGTGAACGATCCGGGACCGATGCTCGCGGCCAGACCGTCCAGCCGGGCGAACGTGTATCCCCCCTCGGCCAGCACCTCGCCGATCATCGCGAGCAGCGTCTCGGTGTGCCCGCGCGCGAGCTCCGCCTCGCGCCCGATCAGGGCATCGCCGTCGATCAGCGCCACCGAGCAGGCCTCCGTCGCGGTATCGAGCGCGAGCAGCCTCATGCGTGCGCCTGCGCCAGCCGTTCGGCGAGGAATCGGGCCGCCGCCGCCCCGTCGGTGAGCACCGGGCTCGGCGGCAGCGCGGCCATGAACACCCGTCCATAGGCCTTGGTGGTCAGGCGCGGGTCGGCCAGCACGATCACCCCGAAGTCGCCGGCGTCGCGAATCAGGCGGCCCACGCCCTGCTTCAGCGCGAGCACCGCCTGCGGCAGCTGGTGCTCGAAGAACGGATTGCCGCCGCGGCGGCGGATGCCCTCGAGCCGCGCCTTGAGCAGCGGATCGTCCGGCGAGGCGAACGGCAGCTTGTCGATGGCGACGATCGACAGCGCCTCGCCCTTCACGTCCACGCCCTCCCAGAAGCTGCCCGTGGCGAGCAGCACCGCGTTGCCGAGATCGCGAAACCGCTGCAGCAGCGCCTCGCGCGGCGCCTGGCCCTGCACCAGCACGGGGAACGGCGGCTGCGGAAAGCGCGCCTCGAGCGCCCGCACGCCCTCGCCGAGCGCCCGGTAGCTGGTGTACAGCAGGAAGGCGCGGCCGCCGCCGGCCTCGAGCAGCGGCGCGCAGGCGTCGATGAAGCGCGCGGCGTAGCCCGGCGCCTGCGGATCGGGCATGCCGCGCGGCAGGTAGATGCGCGCCTGCTCGCGATAGTCGAAGGGGCTCTCGATGCGCAGCGTGCGCGCCTGCGGCAGGCCCACCCGCGAGGCGAAGTGCGTGAAATCGTCGCCGACCGCGAGCGTCGCCGAGGTGAACACCCAGGCGCAGGGGCGCGCCTCGACGTAGCCGCGCAGCCGCTCGGCCACCTCGAAGGGGGTGTACTGCAGGGTCAGCCCCGCGTTCCCGGCCTCCACCCAGCGCAAGCCGGCGTCGGGGTCGAGGTCGCGGATCTGCGCCAGCGCGAGCCG
>JAJXZV010000098.1 GCA_021779875.1 Pseudomonadota bacterium | reverse complement strand
TATCGAACTCCGGTTGTGTCCGTGTCGGCCAGGATTCCTTGCGTTCGCGGGTCACGCGGGCGAGTACCGCCGGAAGCGATGCCGGAGGCGTTGCCCAGTCCCCGGGCGATTCCACCAGGACGCCCGGCAGCGTGCCGAGCGCATCCACCACGGCGAGCCGGATCTGGCGGCGCGCCAACATGGGCTGCGCCGTGATGAAAGTGGTCATGCGCCGATATAGTTCAGCATCAGCTTGGCCCATCCATGGCCGTCGGCGCGCACTTCCTTGACCGTAAAGGCCTCACCGGTGCTCGCGATCACGAGCGTGTCGCCCTGCGCCGGGAGCGCCGGGAAATCCGACACGCGCACGCCGAGTACCGGCGTCGAGGTGGTCATGGCGGTCCCTCCGGCGAGCGCCAGGTCCTGGTAGGCCTCGTCAAACACACCGGTGATCGAAAGGGGCGCGCCGAGCGCGGGCGTATAGGTGACCGGCTCTCCGAAGACGCTGATCACCCCCGCGAGCACCGCGGTGTCCCAATCGATCACGGGCGGTTACGCTTTCGCTTTCGCGCTGACGGACGCAGCCGGAGCCGACGGTTTCACGCTCGGCCCTTCCGCACTCTTGATGCTGGGCGCGGAGGCGGCGGGTGCCGGCGCGGGTGTCGCCGGCGGATCGACCACAAAACCTGCGGCCTTGAGGCGATCTACCTCGGAGGCCTCCAGGCGCACCAGGGCGCCCGCGGCATGACGCCCGGCTTTGGTCCAGAGCGCGCGGCCGGCGGCGACGGCCACCGTGACGAGCTGCTCGAGGTCGAGCGCGGCCGTCTTTAATTCCTGATCGACTGTCTCGGCGCCCGTTTTGGGGGAAGCCGTCGTACTTTTTTCGTTTGCCATGGAATCTTCCTCGCAGTGACCGCGACCCGGATCACCGGGCCGCGGTCAGTTGAACTTCAGACCGATCAGCTCACCACGCCGGCGCAGACGGACGCGGCGAACGACGCGTTGACCCGGCTCGGGATCACGATCGGCGAGCTCTGCATCAGCAGCATGCGCTGCGGAGGATCGTTTTCGACCCAGGTCTTCGGCGCGTACGGGAGCGCCTGGTAATTGAAAGCGGGATCGAGAATCTGGCCGAAGGCGCGGGTGCCGAGCAGGTCTGCGCCCGTCATGACGATCATGCCGTCCGGCAGCATGGGCTGCTCGACGTTGTTGTCGTCGACATACCAGTCGTTGTAGACCCAGAGGTTGTACTGTCCCCAGCGGCCCTTGAACTGTGCGCCGCGCTGGATCTGCGCGCCGACGTTCACGACGTTGCCGGCGCCGCCCTGGCCCGGATACCACATCGTCTGCTTAACGACCGGATCCTGGATGAATAGTGTCCAGGGGGTCGTCGTGAACACGATGTCGGTCGCCACACCACCCGATTCCTTGAGCAGGATGTGACCCCAGTCTTCAATGAGGGTCGACGGGGAAACGCCCGCCTGCCCCCACTGCGCCCCGCCGGCGAGTGCCACGGTGAGCGCCGAGGCGCGCCCGAAATCGACGAGCACGGACGGGAATCCGTCGCCGGCAATCGTCACGGTACCGGTCTGGAGTGCCTGCGAGGCCATCCATTCCAGGCGCCGGTCGAGGATGTCGATCTGGTCGGTCATCTCGAATTCGAGATTCGCCATCTCACGCTCGGCGCCGGTCATGTCGCCGCCGATACGCTCGCCGATCATGCGCCGCACGGGCTTGCGCAGGTCCGGCGCGCGCTTGTCCTTGATGTAGGCGGGCTTGAAGACGTTCGTCTGGTAGCGCCGCTGCTCGACGAGCTTGCCTTCGACGAGCGGGCTCACGAACGGCGACATGCGGCGCTTGCCGACATCGACGTCGATCGAGACGAACTCGGAATCGGCCGTCACGATATTGGGGAAGAAGCTGTCGAGCAGGAACTTCTGTGCGCGCTTCAGGTTGGGAACCACCTGAATGAGCACGTTCGTGTCATAAATAAACGGATTGGGCGTAGACATATCGGTGGTTCCTCTGAAATGAAAAACCCCGCATTCGCGGGGCTCTGGTTAGCGTTAAACGGATTCCGTTACGTCGGATCGGCGGCCGAGACCGAGTTCTTGAGGAAGATGCCGGGCGCGTTCTTGCGCAGCGCCGCGGTCAAGCTGGCGAGCGTCCAGGACGCATCGAACGTGATCGCGTTCTCGTTGAACTCGCCCATGACGTAGGCGCCGGTCGCGACGGGACCGCCGCTCGCATCGGCCACATCGACGAGGATGGCGACCGGATTCTGGCTGCCATCGAGCGCGGTCGCCACACTTTCGATGAAGTTGCCGTCTCCGGCAGCGAGCGTCACAGTGAAGCCGTCGCCCACGACGAATGCCGTGCCGCCGGCGGTGATCGTGAAACCGATCTGGTCCGCATAGGCCACACCGGCCGTGGCTTCCGCCAGGCGATCGCCGTTCGGCGCCACCACCTGGAAATCGACGGCCGATAGCGCGGTCAGCACATAGTTGCCGAGCTGTGCATTCGCGCCGACCGTGACGGCCGAAATGACGCCCGTGCCGGTATTGGCGCCGCCCGCAGGCTTGCCGGCGACTCCGGCTGCCGCGCCGAGGGTTTTCTGGCCCAACACGGTGCCGCGCACCAGCGTGCCGGCATCGAGGGTGATGTCCTGCGAGACGAGTTTGAGGTTTCCGGCGATGAGCTGATCCGGAATATACGTTTCGGCGTTGATACCGGGCTGCTGG
>JAJXZV010000238.1 GCA_021779875.1 Pseudomonadota bacterium | reverse complement strand
TTCCAGCAGCATCTCGACGCGCATGAACAGGTTCTCCTCGGTGCGCGCCTCGTGGGTGAATCGCAGCTTGAGAGGCCCCTCGAGCTTGTAGTCCTTGGGCCGGGTCTGGATCAGCTTCAGGACGCGCCGCGCGTCCACCTTGTTCGACTCCTCGAAGGCCAGGTGGCCGCCGGCCGCGCCGGCGTCGATCTTGCGGATCCCGAGTTCCGCCGCGCGCAGCTTGATCCGGGCGATGCGCAGCAGCGACTCGGCGTATTGAGGCAGGGGGCCGAACCGATCGATCAGCTCGACCTTCAGCTCGTCGAGCTCCTCGCGGCTTCCGGCCCCCGCTATCCGCTTGTAGAGCACCAGGCGCAGGTGCACGTCGGGCACGTAATCCTCCGGGATCAACGCCGGCAGGTGCAGCTCCACCTCCGGTCCCGCGTCGAGCGGCCGCTCGAGGTCGGCCTCCTTGCCGGCCTTGAGGGCCGATACGGCGCGCTCGAGCAGCTCCATGTAGAGGTTGTAGCCGATCTCCTCGATCTGACCGCTCTGCTCGTCGCCGAGCAGTTCGCCCGCGCCGCGGATCTCGAGGTCGTGAGTCGCGAGGGTGAACCCCGCACCCAGGTCCTCGAGGGACTCGAGCGCCTCGAGGCGCTTCACGGCGTCCGCGGTCATCGCGGCGCGCGGCGGGGTGATCAGGTACGCGTACGCGCGATGGTGCGAACGGCCGACGCGCCCGCGCAGCTGATGGATCTGCGCGAGGCCGAAGCGGTCGGCGCGGTCGATGACGATGGTGTTCGCGGTGGGCACGTCGATGCCGCTCTCGATGATGGTGGTGCACACCAGCACGTTGAAGCGCCGGTGATAGAAGTCGAGCATCAACTGCTCCAGGTCGCGCTCGCGCATCTGCCCGTGGCCGACCGCGACGCTCGCCTCGGGCACCAGTTCCCGGACCGCCTGCGCGGTCTTCTCTATGGTCTCGACGGTGTTGTGCACGAAGTACACCTGGCCGCCCCGGCGGATCTCCCGCTGGATCGCCTCGCGCACCACCGTTTCGTTCCATTCGAGGACGAAGGTCTTGACGGCCAGCCGTTCGGCCGGCGGCGTGGTGATCAGCGACAGGTCGCGCAGGCCGCCCATGGCCATGTTCAGGGTGCGCGGGATGGGCGTCGCGGTCAGGGTGAGCACGTCGACCTCGGCGCGCAGCGCCTTGAGCCGCTCCTTGTCGCGCACGCCGAAGCGGTGTTCCTCGTCGATGATCACGAGTCCGAGATCCTTGAAATGGACCTTGCCCTGCAGGAGCCGCTGTGTGGCGATGACCACGTCGACGGTGCCGGCGCCGATGCCGTCGATGACCGCGGCGGCCTCCTTCTGCGTGCGGAAGCGCGACAGGCTCTCGACCTTCACCGGCCAATCGGCGAAACGGTCCGCGAACGTGGTGTAGTGCTGCTGCGCCAGCAGCGTGGTCGGCACCAGCACGGCGACCTGCTTGCCGGCCTGACAGGCGACGAAGGCGGCGCGCAGCGCGACCTCGGTCTTGCCGAAGCCGACGTCGCCGCACACGACCCGGTCCATCGGCTTGCCCGAGCGCAGGTCGGCGATCACCTGTTCGATGGCGGACGCCTGGTCCGCGGTTTCCTCGAATCGGAAGCTCGCCTGGAAGGCGCGGTACTCGGCGTCGCCGGCGGCCATGCGCGCGCCCTCGCGCGCGGCGCGGCGCGAGTACAGGTCGAGCAGCTCCGCCGCGACGTCGCGCACCCGCTGCGCCGCCTTGCGGCGCGCCTTCTGCCACTGCTCGCCGCCGAGCTTGTGCAGGGGGGCGGACTCGGCCGGCGCGCCGGTGTAGCGCGACACCAGGTGCAGCGCCTGCACGGGCACGTACAGCTTGTCCCCGTCCGCGTATTCGAGCACCAGGAACTCGCCCGTGTAGCCGGCCACGTCCATGGTCGTGAGACCGAGGTATCGCCCGACGCCGTAGGACTCGTGCACCACCGGTGCGCCGATGCGCAGGTCCGAGAGCTCCTTCAGGATCTTCGCCGGGTCGCGCTCGGCCCGGCGCCGCTTGCGCTCCTGCCGGGCGCGGTCGCCGAACAGCTGCGCCTCCGTGATGATCTCGAGTGCCGGCGACTCGAGCTTGAGTCCGGAGACGGACGGCGACACCGCGAGGCCGAGCCGCTGCTCGGCCGCGACGAAGGCGGCGAAGCCGTCGAACACCTTCACGGACGAACCCTGCCCCCGCAGCAGATCGAGCAGCAGCTCGCGGCGGCCCGCCGATTCGGCGGCGAGCAGGATGCGGGCCGGGCTCGCGGCGACGTACGCCGCGAGCTCCGCCGCGGGGCGCTCGGCGCGCGCGTCGATGCGCACCGTGCCGGGCGGCAGGCTCGCGAAGTTCTGCACCGGCTGCGGGGTGCCGGGCGGCCATTCGAAGCCGTTCAGACGCACCTGCGGGCGCGCGGCGAGCTCGGCGGCGAACTCGGCCGGCGGGAGGTACAGGTCCGCGGGCTCGAGGATCGGCCGGAAGCGGTCGTGGCGCAGCTGCTCGTGGCGCTCGCCCACGCCCCGCCAGACCGGCTCGGCCAGCGCGGCGGCCTCGTTCAGGTCGACGATCACGGTGGTGGGCGGCAGGTACTCGAACAGGTGCGAGGTGCGCTCGAAGAACAAGGGCAGGTAGTACTCGACGCCGCCCGGCGCGCGGCCGGCGCTCACGTCCCGGTACACCGGATGCTCGGCGAGGTCGCC
>JAJXZV010000271.1 GCA_021779875.1 Pseudomonadota bacterium | reverse complement strand
AGCGTCGGGTCCACGCCGCGCTCGAAGCGCTGCGCGGCGTCCGTGAACAGGCCGAGGCGGCGCGCCCGGCCGGCGACCGCGGCCGGCGTGAAGTGGGCGCTCTCGAGCAGCACCGAGGTCGTGGTCGGCGCGATGGCCGTGTCGCGCCCGCCCATGATGCCGGCGAGGCCGACCGGGCCGCGCTCGTCGGCGATCACGAGGTGCTCGGCCTCGAGCGCATAGTCCTTGCCGTCGAGCAGCGTCGCGCGCTCGCCCGGCCGCGCCATGCGCACCCGGATGCCGCCGCTCAGGCGCTCGAGATCGTAGGCGTGCATCGGCTGGCCGAGCTCGATCATCACGTAGTTGGTGACGTCGACGGACACCGAGATGCTGTTGATGCCGACGCGGCGCAGGCGCTCGCGCAGCCAGAACGGGGAGCTCGCGCCGGCGTCGATGCCGCGGATCACCCGCGCGGCGAACACCGGGCAGAGGGCCGGGGCCTCGATCCGCACCGGGAAGACCTCGGTGCCGCGCGCCGGCACCGCATCGACCCGGTGCTCGAGACGACGCCGCTCGAGCGCCGCGGCGAAGTCGCGCGCGATCCCGAAGACGCTCATGCAATCGCCGCGATTGGGCGTGGCATTGACCTCGAGCGCGGCATCGTCGAGATCGAGCGCCACGCGCAGATCCTCCGCGAGGGGCAGCCGCTCGTCGAGCTCCATGATGCCGTCGTGTTCCTCGCCGAGACCGAGCTCGCGCGCCGAGCACAGCATGCCGTTCGATTCCAGGCCGCGCAGCTTGGTGCGACGGATGTGCACCTCGCCCGGCAGACGCGCGCCCACGCGGGCGACCGCCACGCGAAGGCCCGCACGCACGTTCGGCGCGCCGCAAATGATCTGCAGCCGATCGGCGCCGTCCGTGGTCACCTGGCAGACCGAGAGCTTCTGCGCATCGGGGTGGCGGGCCACCTCGAGCACGCTGCCCACCACGACGCCGGTGAACGGCGGCGCCACCGGCTCGACCGACTCGACCTCGAGCCCGGCGAGCGTCAGGCGCGCGGCGAGCTCGGCGGCGGAGCCCGCGGCGGGGACGAATTCGCGCAGCCAGTGATGGGTGATCTTCACGGGAATTGCTTCAGGAATTGCAGGTCGTTCTCGAAGAACATGCGCAGGTCGTCGACCCCGTAGCGCAGCATGGCCAGCCGCTCGATCCCCATGCCGAAGGCATAGCCCTGCCAACGCTCGGGGTCGATGCCGGCGGCGACCAGCACCTTCGGATGGATCATTCCGCAGCCCAGGATCTCGAGCCAGCCGGTGTGCTTGCACACGCGGCAGCCCGCGCCGCGGCAAAAGACGCACTCGATGTCCACCTCGGCCGACGGCTCGGTGAACGGGAAATACGAGGGCCGCAGCCGCATGCCGAGCGGCAGCTCGAAGAAGTGCTCGACGAAGGTGTGCAGCATGGCCTTCAGGTTCGCGAAGGACACGCGCTCGCCGACCACGATGCCCTCGACCTGGTGGAACATCGGGGTGTGGGTCATGTCCGAATCGCTCCGGTACACGCGCCCGGGCGCGATCACCGCTAGCGGCGGCGGCTGTGCGCGCATGGTGCGGATCTGCACCGGCGAGGTGTGGGTGCGCAGCAGCCGCCCGTCGGGGAAATAGAAGGTGTCGTGCATCGCCCGCGCCGGATGGTCGGCCGGGATGTTGAGCGCCTCGAAATTGTGGAAGTCATCCTCCACCTCGGGCCCGGTCGCCACCTGGAAGCCGCACTCGCGGAAGATCCGTTCGATGCGCAGGCGGGTGCGCGTGACGGGGTGCAAGCCGCCCGGCTCCTGGCCGCGGCCCGGCAGCGTCACGTCGATGGCGCCGGCCGCGAGCTCCCGCTCGAGCGCCGCGCGCTCGAGCTCGGCGCGGCGCGCCTCGAGCGCGCTCTGGATCGCCGACTTCGCCTCGTTGATGCGCTGGCCGGCCGCGGGCCGCTCGGCCGCCGAGAGCGCCCCGAGGCCCTTCAGCCGTTCGGTGAGCACGCCCTTCTTGCCGAGCACGTGCACGCGGATGTCCTCGAGCGAGGCCAGATCCGCGCACGTGGCCACATCGCCGAGCGCCTGCTCGACGAGCCTCGCGAGGTCTTCTGCGTTCGCCATCGGTTGATCCCGCCGCAATCAGCCGGCCCCGCCCGCCCCGGCGCGCAGGCCGAAGCGGGTCGGGCCGTGCGGGCGGCCGCTCGTCAGGCCGCCAGGCTCGCCTTGGCCTTCTCGACGATCGCGTTGAACGCCGGCATGTCGTGCACCGCGAGATCCGCGAGGACCTTGCGATCGATGGCGAGCTCGGCCTTGTTGAGCCCGTCGATCAGGGTGCTGTAGCTCATGCCGCACAGGCGGGCCGCCGCGTTGATGCGCGTGATCCACAGGGCGCGGAACTCGCGCTTCTTCTCGCGCCGGCCGCGGTAGGCGTATTGGCCGGCCTTGATGACCGCCTGCTTCGCCGCGCGGAATACCTTGCGCCGGGCGTTGTAGTAGCCCTTGGCCTTCTTGAGGATCTTCTTGTGACGCCGACCGGCGATCACACCACGTTTGACTCGTGCCATCTTCGTTTACTCCTTCGGCAAAGACATCAGGCGAACGGCATCATCTGCTTCACGCGATTCACGTCCGTCTCGTGGACGTGGCTCTCGCGACGCAGCTGGCGCTTCCGCTTGCTGGGCTTCTTCGTCAGGATGTGACGACGATGGGATTGACCGCG
>JAJXZV010000231.1 GCA_021779875.1 Pseudomonadota bacterium | reverse complement strand
GGCATCGACCTCGAGATCGCCGACGAGGAATTCGTGGTGCTGGTCGGTCCCTCCGGCTGCGGCAAGTCCACGACGCTGCGCATGATCGCGGGGCTCGAGGAGATCACCGCGGGCGAGATCTGGATCGGCGGCGACGTGGTCAACGACGTGCCGCCGCGGGACCGCGACATCGCCATGGTGTTCCAGAACTACGCGCTCTACCCGCACATGAGCGTGTTCGAGAACATGGCCTTCGGGCTCAAGCTGCGTAAGTTCCCGAAGGACGAGATCAAGCGCCGGGTGGACGAGGCGGCGCGCATCCTCGACATCGCGATGCTGCTCGAGCGCAAGCCCAAGGCGCTCTCCGGCGGTCAGCGCCAGCGCGTCGCCATGGGCCGCGCCATCGTGCGCAACCCCAAGGTCTTTCTGTTCGACGAGCCGCTGTCCAACCTCGACGCCAAGCTGCGCGTGCAGATGCGCACCGAGATCAAGAAGGTCCACCAGACGGTGCGCACCACCACGGTCTATGTCACGCACGACCAGGTGGAGGCGATGACGCTCGCCGACCGCGTGGTGGTGATGAACCACGGCGTGATCGAGCAGGTGGGTCCGCCGCAGGAACTGTACCACAACCCGGCGACGCGCTTCGTCGCGGGCTTCATCGGCTCGCCGGCAATGAACTTCCTGCCGGCGGAACTGGTGGACGACGGCGGGCTCAAGATCCGGCTCGCCACCGGGGAGAAGCTGCCGATACCGCCGGCGAGACTCGACCGCTACGGCAAGGCCAAGGGGCGCAAGCTCACCTTCGGCCTGCGCCCCGAGCACCTCACCGAGACGCGCAGCGACGAGAAGCCCGGCGTGGTTCGGATCCAGGCCGATGTGGATGTCGTCGAGCCGATGGGCATGGAGACGATGGTGCATTTCTTCACCGACGGGGTGCCCGTCTGCGCACGCATCGACCCCGCGGTGCAGGCTGCCCCCGGCGACAAGTTGCCGCTCGCCGCCGACCTCAACCACATGCACCTGATCGACGACGAGACCGGGCGGGTAATCTGATCGTGGCCGGCGACGAACACGTCATCGCAGTCGACACGCTCACGTCCTTCATCGGCTCGATCTTTCGCCACGCCGGGGTGGAGAGCGAGGAGGCGGCGCGCATCGCCCGCTATCTCGTTTCCGCCAACCTCACCGGGCACGACAGCCACGGCGTGATCCGCACGCCGCGCTATGTGCAGCAGTTCAAGGACGGGCTGGTGCTGGGCGGCCAGACGATCAGCATCGTCGCCGAGAGCCCGACGCATGCGGTGGTGGAGGGCCATTACGGCTTCGGCCAGACGATCGCGCCGCAGGCGGTGGATCTCGGCATCGCCAAGGCGCGCAAGGGCGGGCTCGCCGCCATCGCGCTGCGCCATGCCGGGCATATCGGGCGCATCGGCGACTGGGCGGAGCGCGCGGCCGAGGCGGGGCTGATCTCGATTCACTTCGTCAACGTCGAGAAGGGCGAGCTGGTAGCACCCTATGGCGGCGTCGACCGACGCTTCTCGACCAACCCGGTCTGCATCGGCATCCCCACGACGGGCTCGCGGCCGATGCTGCTGCTCGACATGGCGACCTCCCTGGTCGCGGAGGGCAAGGTGCTGGTCGCCTCCAACGGCGGCAAGCCGGTGCCGGGCGACGCGCTGGTCGCGCCGGACGGCAGCGTCTCCGGCGATCCCACGGTGCTCTATGGTCCGCTCACGCCGGGCGGACCGCGCAACGCCGGCGGGGGAGAGGGCGCGCTGCGGGCCTTCGGCGAGCACAAGGGCTCGGGCCTCGCCTTCATGTGCGAGATCCTGGCCGGCGTGCTGACGGGCGGCGGCACCTCCGGCCCGATCCCGGGCGGCAAGCGCGGGCAGATCGGCAACGGCATGCTGGCGATCTACATCGACCCGGCGTCCTTCGCCGCGAAGGATTTCGTCGCCGAGGCACACGAGTATGCCGCCTACGTGCACGCCTCCCGCCCGCAGCATGCCGGCGAGAGGGTGCTGGTGCCGGGCGAGAAGGAAGCGATGACGCGCGCCCACCGGCTCGCGCATGGCGTGCCGCTGCAGGCGCAGACCTGGGCGGCGCTGTGCGCCACCGCGACCTCCGTCGGCGCGCCCATCCCCTAGCGATGCCGGCGAGGAGGCCAGCGTGCCCGCCTATCTGATCGTCGATGTCGATCTGCGCGACAGCGCCGCCTACGAGGCCTACAAGCGCGACGTACCGGCGCTGATCGCGCGCCACGGCGGCGAGTATCTCGTGCGCGGCGGCGAGCACGAGGTGCTGGAGGGCGACTGGCGGCCGCACCGCCTGGTGCTTTTCCGCTTCCCCGACCGCGCCGCGATCCGCGCCTTCATGGCGGACCCCGACTACGCGCCGCTCAAGGCGCTGCGCCAGCGTATCGCGAGCACGGACGCTGTCGCGGTGGACGGGATCGGCTGAGGCGCCCCGGCGCCGCCCGCGTCAGAGGGCGTCGAGATCCACGCCGACGCGCACGCTGTGCTGGCCGCCGCCGAGCAGCACGCCGCGGATCGGGCTGATGTCGCCGTAGTCGCGCCCCCAGGCAAGCAGGACGTGCTCGTCCGCGACGACGAGATCGTTGGTGGGATCGAGGCCGATCCAGCCGTGCTCGGGGCCGAGCCAGGCGCCGACCCAGGCATGGGACTGGTCGGCGCCGCGCCTTCGCGGCTGGCCGGGCGGCGGGCGGGTGCGCAGGTATCCCGAGAC
>JAJXZV010000245.1 GCA_021779875.1 Pseudomonadota bacterium | reverse complement strand
TGACGCTGGCCGGCGTGATCGCGAGCTTCGCCGCCATCGTCGGCGAGTTCGCCGTCACCAAGTCGATCCCCCGCGTGGACCGCTACGCGCATGTCGGGCTCGTGGTCGCGACGCTGATGCTTTCCTGGCTGGTGACGCAGACGCTGTTCGCGCTGCGCTACGCGCACGAATACTACAGCTCGCGCCGCCACGACGGGAAACCCGATGGCGGGCTGCTGTTTCCCGGCACGCATCCGCCGGACTACTGGGACTTCGCCTATTTCTCGCTGGTGCTGGGCATGACGTTCCAGGTCTCGGACGTGCAGATCGCCTCGCGCAAGTTCCGCCGCCTCGCGCTGCTGCACGGGTTCCTGAGCTTCGTCTTCAACACCGTGATCATCGCGCTCTCGGTGAACGTGGGTGCGAGCCTGCTTTAGGGCCGCAGCGCCGCCATCGCCGGGAACAGCTTCGTCCACGCCCTGAGCCCCTCGTCGAAGGAGGAGAGGCGGAAGAACTCGTTGGGCGCGTGGATGCGCTCGTCGGCGACGGCGTAGGAGAGCATCACCGTCTCCACCCCCAGCGCCTCCTTGGCCATCGACGAGATCGGCAGCGTGCCGCCGACACCCACGCGCACCGGCCGCCTGCCGTGCACCTCCTCGATGACGCGCTCGACCACCGCGAGATAGGGATCGTCCTCCGGCACCACATAGGCGCGGGCACCGTCGTGCGGGTCGAGGATCTCGAGGTCGGCGAAGCCGGGGCAATGCGCGCGCAGGTGCGCCGCCACCGCCTCGAACACGCGCCTCGGGTCCTGCCCGGGCCCGAGCCGGCACGTGATCTTCGCACTCGCCTCGTGCGGAATGACGGTCTTGCCGCCCGGACCGGTATAGCCGCCGATCATGCCGTTGACCTCGAGCGTCGGCCGGAACCAGAGGCTTTCCAGGAGGCGGACGCCGGGCTCCATCGCGCCCGGCCGCGCGCCGATCTCGGCGAAGAACGCGGCCTCGTCGAAGCCCAGTTCGTCCATGCTCGCGTAGTCGCGGTTGCCGGGGCGCTGCAGGCCATCGAAAAAGCCTGCGACGGCGATGCGGCCCTGCTCGTCATGCAGCGTCGCCAGCAGCCGCGCGAGCGTCATCGCGGCGTTGCCCACCGGGCCGCCGAAGCGCCCCGAGTGCAGGTCGCGCGCCGCCGTGCGCAGCACGATCTCCATCCCCGAGAGCCCGCGCGAGTTGGTGTTCACGGAGGGCCGCCCCGGCCGCCAGCGCCCGCCATCGGCCGAGACCAGCACGTCGGATGCCAGCAGCTCGCGGTGGCGGCGCATTATACCGGGCAGCGAGCGGCTGCCGATCTCCTCCTCGCCCTCGATCAGCACCTTCACGTTGACCGGAAGCCGACCCTCTGCCGCGAGCCAGGCCTCGATGGCGGAAACCGCGATCCACAGCGGCGACTTGTCGTCCGACGCGCCGCGCGCATGGATGTGACCGTCGCGGATCGTGGGCTCGAAGGGCGGCGTCTCCCACAGCTCCAGCGGGTCGGGCGGCTGCACGTCGTAATGGCCGTAGATCAGCAACACGGGCTTGCCGGGCGCGCCGAGCCATTCGCCGTAGACCGCGTCGTGGCCACCCTCGTTGAGGTATTGCACCGAATTGAGCCCGATGCGCTCGAACCGCGCCCTGAGCAGCGCCGCGGCATCGCGGATCCCCTGCGCGTAGGCCGGGTCCGTCGAAACACTCGGCAGGCGGATGAATGACAGAAGCTCGTCGAGCAGGCGGGCGTGGTTCTCCGCCACCCAGGACTCGACGCTCATCGTCCGCCGTCCACCGAGATGATCTGCCCGTTGACGAAGCCGGCGAGCGGCGAGGCAAAGAAGATCACCGCGTTGGCGATGTCCTGCGCGGTGCCGAGCTTGTGCATGGCGATGCGCTCGACCAGCGCCTTCTGCCCCTCCGCGCCGTAGCTCTCCCACTGCCGCTCGGTGGTCTCGTTGCTGCGGATGAAGCCGGGAGCGACGGAGTTCACCGTGATGTTGAACCGCCCCAACTCGTGCGCGAGCTGGCGCGTGAGCCCGACCACGGCGTGCTTGGCGCTGCAGTAGGCCTGGATGCCGGTGAGCGAGGCCTGCAGCCCGGCGCCGGAGGAAATGTTGACGATGCGCCCCTCCCCGGCCTGCTTCATCGCCGGCGCCGCGGCGCGCGACAGCGCCATCGCGGCACCGACGTTCACGGCGAAGATGCGGTCCCAGTCCGCATCCGGCACTTCCTCGATCGGGCGCATCACCTGGCCCGCGACGCCGCCTGCGTTGTTCACCAGGCAGAACACCGACCCGATCCCGCGCACCCACTCCGTTGCCGCCGCGCGGTCCGCGAGGTCGAGCACGCGCGTGTGGATGCCCGCCTGGCCCTTCGCCGTTTCCGCGAGCTCCGCCGCGTTGAGGTCGCAGCAATGCACCGTGGCGCCCAGGGAGGCGAAGCTGTGCGCGATCGCCCGGCCGATGCCGTGGCCGGCGCCGGAGACGATCACCGTCTTGCCATCGAAACGAATATTCATGCCACCAGCAACTCCAGGAGGTTCGCGTCATCCATCTTGCGCCGGCCGGTCTCGCACTCGTGGATCTGCGTCACGAGAGCGCGCACCTTGGGGCATTCGATCCCGTGTTTCGCGCCCACCTCCGCGATCGGCGCGATCTGGATATCGACCTCGGTCGGCCGGTGGCGCACCCAGAGGTCGCGCCACACGCCGGAATGGGTCTTGGCGTTC
>JAJXZV010000322.1 GCA_021779875.1 Pseudomonadota bacterium | reverse complement strand
GACAAGCGGGTGCGCGCCGCGCTCGACCAGGTGGGCCTGCTCGGCAAGGAGCGCAGCCGGCCGCTCGAGCTGTCCACGGGCGAGCAGCAGCGCGTCGGCATCGCGCGCGCCGTGGTGGCGAAGCCCAGGCTCCTGATCGCGGACGAGCCGACCGGCAACCTCGATCCGGAGCTCGCGCTCGAGATCATGCGGCTGTTCAAGCGCTTCAACGACGTCGGCGCGACCGTGGTCATCGCCACCCACGACGTGCATCTGATCGAGCGGTTCGCGGCGCGCCGGATCGTGCTCGACCAGGGCCGCGTGGCCTCGTGAAACGGCTCGAGGCCTATCTGTCCCGGCACGCCCAGACCCTGATCGGGTCCCTGGGGCGCCTGGCCCGCCAACCCTTCGCGACCTTCCTGACCATGGCCGTGGTCGCGGCGGCGCTCGCCCTGCCGCTGCTGCTCGACGTGGTCCTCGTCAACGCGCGGGCGGCCACGCTCGGCTGGAACCAGGCCTTCGACCTGTCGGTGTATCTCGACAAGAAGACCGGCGAGGACCGCCGGCAGGCGCTGGTGCGCGACCTTCAGGCACGGCCCGACGTCGCCGCCGTGCGGCTGATCACGGCCGATCAGGCGCTCGCGGCCTTCCGCGCGGCCTCGGGATTCGGCAAGGCGCTCGATGCCCTCACGGACAACCCGCTGCCGGACACGCTCATCGTCACGCCGTCGCTGGCGGCGAGCACGCCCGAGGGCACCGCGGCGCTGCGGGCGGCCATCGCCGCCCTGCCGAACGTCGAGACGGCGCAGCTCGACACCGACTGGGTGAAGCGGCTGCTCGCCATCCTCGAGGTCCTGCGCCGGGTGGTGCAGGTGAGCGCCGCGCTGCTCGGCGCGGCGGTGGTGCTGGTGGTCGGCAACACCATTCGGCTGGACGTCGCGAGCCGGCGCGCCGAAATCGAGGTCATGAAGCTCGTCGGCGCGACCGACGGCTTCGCGCGCCGGCCGTTCCTGTACGGCGGCCTCTGGTACGGCCTCGGCGGCGGCCTGCTCGCGCTCGCGGTGGTCGGCCTGGCCACCCATCTGCTCGCCGCGCCGGTGGCGCGCCTGGCCATCGCCTATGGCAGCCCTTTCCGGCTGCAGGGGCTGGGACTCAGGCCCGCCGGCGAAGCGCTCCTGCTGGCGGTGGCCGCGAGCTGGCTGGGATCCTGGCTCGCCGCGACGCATCATATCCGCGCCATCGACCCCACCTGAGCTCCGACGCAATCCATTGTATTTATTGATTTTTAAAAGACGCGGGCGAAGCGAACTCGCGACCCCTTTAGCACTCTAATCCGCAGAGTGCTATGATCTCGACACGCATCAAGGGAGGTTTGCGCCGATGACCGCCGCCTTAGTCGCCAAACAAACCGGGATGGTATTCGCGGGCCCCGTGGGGAGCCTCGACGCGTACATCGACCGGGTCTCGCAGATTCCGGTGCTGTCGAAGGAAGACGAAGCGGCGCTCGCCACCCGCTTCCGCCAGGACGGCGACCTCGACGCCGCGCGCCAGCTGGTCCTGTCGCACCTGCGCTTCGTCGTGCACATCTCCCGCGGCTACCTCGGCTACGGCCTGCCGATGGGCGACCTCGTGCAGGAGGGCAACGTCGGCCTGATGAAGGCCGTGAAGCGCTTCGACCCGACCGTCGGCGTGCGCCTGGTGTCCTTCGCCGTGCACTGGATCCGGGCCGAGATCCACGAATACGTGCTGCGCAACTGGCGCCTGGTGAAGGTCGCCACCACGAAGTCGCAGCGCAAGCTGTTCTTCAACCTGCGCCGCATGAAGAAGAACCTGGCCTGGCTCACCGAGGAGGAGACCCGGGCGGTGGCGCACGATCTCGGGGTCGAGGTGAGCGAGGTTCGAGAGATGGAGCAGCGGCTCGCCGCGCGCGACATGTCCTTCGACCCGGCCCCCGACGCCGACGAGGAGGAGACCTACTCCCCGGCCATGTACCTGCCGGCGAGCAACGCGGACCCCGCGATCGAGGTCGAGCGCGAGGAGTGGGAGGACGACTCGAGCGCCCGCCTGAGCGTCGCCCTGGAGAAGCTCGACGAGCGCAGCCGCAGCATCTTGAAGCGCCGCTGGATGACCGACCAGAAGGCGACGCTGCACGAGCTGGCCGACGAATACGGCATCTCCGCCGAGCGGGTGCGTCAGGTCGAGACCAACGCCATCAACAAGCTCAAGACCCTGATGGCGCCGGCGGCCTGAGGGAGTCCTGCAGGATGCGCCCCTCGTGGCGCTCGATCAGCGCCATGAGGCGGCCCTTGTGCGCCTCGGCCCGCTCCATGCGTTCGCGCAGCAGGTCGAGCGAGGCGGCGTCGGCGTGCGGGTTCGCGGCGAACGCCTGATAGTCGGCGCGCAGCGCGATGCTCGCGTCGTAGGCGCCGCGCCACTCGCGCTCCAGGCGGGACATATCCAGTTCCAGTTCCGTGTCGAGAGGGCTCATGAGGGTCTGCCTTCGAAGAAAAGAGGCCCCTTGCGAGGCCTCGAGTCGGACGAGGGATCGGGAAGGATGAGCGGCGTGGGATCGGCTCAGCGGCCGGACTCGCAGGTGCGCCAGCCGGCCGCGCAGCGCGCGCGCGCCAGCCAGCTCGACCCGCACTCGGGGTCGATGGCCGGGGCGGACCTCGGGCCGGACGGCGGCTCCGGGCTCTGGGCGCAGAACGCCTCGGCCACGTGCCGCTGCAGGGCGTGCCAGGGCTGGCTCCAACGCTGCAGA
>JAJXZV010000219.1 GCA_021779875.1 Pseudomonadota bacterium | reverse complement strand
CTACGCCCTGTGGCACGATCGGGCGGTCTTCCATTTCCTGACCGGCGAGCCGGCGCGCACCGCCTACCTCGCCACCGTGCGCCGCAGCCTGATGCCCGGCGGCACGGTCGTGCTCGCCACCTTCGCGCTCGACGGACCCGCGCGCTGCAGCGGCCTCGAGGTGGTCCGCTACGACGCCGCCGCGCTTCACGCCGCGTTCGGCGCCGACTTCGAGCTGCAGGACAGCCGCCCCGACGCCCACCTCACGCCCGGCGGTTCGCTCCAGTCCTTCATCTACGTGCGCCTGCGGTATGCGCCGCGACGGTGAGCGCCCGCTCATGAGAGCCCCGAGCGCGCGCGAGGTGGGCACGGCGTTCCTGAAACTCGGCCTCGGCTCCTTCGGCGGACCGATCGCGCACCTGGGCTACTTCCACCGCGAGTTCGTCGAGCGCCGCCGCTGGCTCGACGAGGCGCACTTCGGCCAGCTGCTCGCGCTCTGTCAGTTGCTGCCCGGCCCGGCGAGCAGTCAGCTCGGCTTCTCGCTCGGGCTGTTGCGTGCCGGCTGGGGCGGCGCCATCGCGGCGTTCCTCGCCTTCACCGCCCCCTCGGCCGTGCTGCTGTTCGCATTCGCCGCCGGCAGCGAGCGTCTGACGAGCCCCCTGGGGCAGGGCGCCGTGCACGGCCTGAAGCTCGTGGCCGTCGCGGTGGTCGCCCAAGGTCTGCTCGGCATGGCGCGCACGCTCTCGCCCGACCGCAATCGCGCCCTGATCGCCGCGGCCGCGGCCGCGCTGATCGCGGTCGGCGGCGCCGCGCTGCAGTTGCCGGTGGTGGCGGGCGGCGCGCTGCTCGGTCCGTGGCTGTGCCGGGTCGTGACGGCGCGGCACGGCGAGCCGTTTGCGCTCGCCTATGGGCGGCGCGCCGGTGCCGCCCTGATCGCCGTGTTCGCCGCTCTGCTGCTCGCCGCGATGCTGCTCGCACCGCGCCTGCCGCCGCTCGCCCAGGTCGCGGGCGCCTTCTATCGCACGGGCGCCCTGGTGTTCGGCGGCGGCCACGTGGTCCTGCCGCTGCTCGAGCACGCGGTGGTCGACCCCGGCTGGATCGGCGAGGACGCCTTCCTCGCGGGCTACGGCGCCGCGCAGGCCGTGCCCGGGCCGATGTTCAGCCTCGCGGCCTATCTCGGCGCTCGCCTCGCCGGCGGCCACGGCGGGCTGCTCGGCGCGGTGGTCGCCCTGCTCGCGCTCTTTCTGCCGGGCCTCCTGCTGGTCGCCGGCGCCCTGCCGTTCTGGCGCGCCCTGGCCGCACGCGACGTGACCGCCCGCATGCTCGCCGGCGTGAATGCGGCCGTGGTCGGCCTGCTGGCGGCCGCGCTGTACGATCCGGTGTGGATCACGGCGGTGCGCGACGCGAAGGACTTCGCGATCGCGCTCGCCGCCTTCGTGCTGCTCGTGGCGGTCCGATGGCCGCCGCTCGCCGTGGTCGGCGGCTGCGTCGCCGCGGCCGGCCTGCGGGCGGCGCTGTCGCTGTGAGCGCCTAGGCGCGGCGCGGCGCATTCGGTTAGCATCGCGCGAGACCGGGACCACCGAACGACATGACCCCCACCGACTCCGGCGCCGCCGACTCCGGCGCCGCCGACTCCACCCGCTCACCCGAGGAGAGCCTGCGGCTCGGCCTGGACACGGGCGGCACCTTCACCGACGCGGTGGTGCTCGCCGGAGGCCGCCGCGTGCTCGCCAGCGCCAAGGCGCTGACCACGCACTGGGACCTCGCGGTGGGCATCGGCGATGCGCTGCGGGCGGTGCTCGCGAAGCTGCCGCCGCAGGCGCGCCGCGCCGACGTCGACCTCGTGTCCGTGTCGACGACGCTCGCGACCAACGCGGTGGTCGAGGGACGTTTCAGCCCGATCTGCGCCCTGCTGATCGGCTTCGACGCGGGCATGGTCGAACGGTCGGGGCTGCGCCAGCGCGGCGGCGCGCTCGTGTCGATCGCCGGCGGCCACGCCGCGAGCGGCGAGGAATCGGCGCCGCTCGACGAGGCGGCGATCGAGCGCGCCGTGCGCGAGCACGACGCCGCGGTCGAGGCGTACGCCGTCGCGGCCAGTTTCTCGGTTCGCAATCCGGCGCACGAGGAGCGCGCGCGGCGCCTGGTGCGCGCGCTCTCCCGCAAGCCCGTGACCTGCGCCCACGAATTGAGCTCCCAGCTCGATGCGCCGCGGCGCGCGCTCACCGCCGCGCTGAACGCGCGCCTGACGCCGCAGATCCGGCATCTGATCGAGGCGCTGTCGAGCGTGCTGGCCGCCGAGCGCATCGCGGCGCCGCTGATGATCGTCAAGGGCGACGGCTCGCTGATGAGCGCCGAGGTCGCGCTCGAGTACCCCGTGGAGACGGTCCTCTCGGGCCCGGCGGCGAGCGTCGTCGGTGCCGGATTCCTCACCGGTCTTCGGGACTTCGTGGTGTCCGACATGGGCGGCACCACCACCGACGTCGCCATCGTCGAGGACGGCCGGCCGGTGGTGCGCGCCGAGGGCGCGCTGGTCGGCGCCTGGCGCACCCGGGTCGAGGCGGTGGACGTGCGCACCAGCGGCCTGGGCGGCGACAGCGAGGTGGGCCTCGACCGCGAGGCGCGCCTCGCCATCGGGCCGCGCAAGGTGATGCCGCTCAGCCTGCTGGCGCATCGCCATGCGCAGGTGCTCGGCCCGCTGCGCACGCTGGCGGCGCAGGAACGGCTGCCCGACGGCGCGACGCTGTTCGCCTGCCGCAATCCGCAGCG
>JAJXZV010000014.1 GCA_021779875.1 Pseudomonadota bacterium | reverse complement strand
GCAACGAGGGGATGCGCATCGACTTCGTGCTGGGCAACCACGCCTTCGCCGACCACGTCACCGCCGCCGCGATCCACCGCAACGAGCGCAAAGGCGATGGGCCGAGCGACCACGTGCCGATCACGGTCGATCTCGACCTGGAGATCGACGACGACGATCGGCCGATGATCTTCTAGCGATCGCCGGCCCGGGCGATCGCCGCAGCCGACTGCTCGTCCGCCGGCGCAAGGGCGGCAGCCGCGGCCGCCTCGACCCGGTCCGGATCGCCTGCCACGAACAGATACTCCGTGTTGCGCAGGTGCGACACCTTGCCGACCTTGACTCCTGCCGGGTTGTGGATGCCGATCTGCGCGCCGACGTAGCGCTTGGCGTCGAAGGCCAGCATCCGCACAGCGGGGTAGCCGGCATCGCGGAGAGCCATGGTCATCTGCTCGGCGGTGATCCACGACTCGTCGTTGTACGAGACGATCACGGTCTCGGCGTCCGCGCCTGCCAGCAGTTCGCGGAAGGCCGCAGGCATCT
The DNA here is from genome assembly GCA_021779875.1 of Pseudomonadota bacterium. Classification (GTDB taxonomy): domain Bacteria; phylum Pseudomonadota; class Gammaproteobacteria; order Steroidobacterales; family Steroidobacteraceae; genus Bog-1198. The sequence goes on along the minus strand of JAJXZV010000014.1, from coordinate 2,224 downwards.
CGCGCTTGCGGTTGAAGACGCTCTTGCTCGCGTCATCCCGGCTGTCGATCCGCTTGCGCGCGACCCCGTATGCCTCCGGCCGGTCCCAGCGCACCAGCGTCTCCCACACGTGGTAGTTCGTGAAATAGCGGTGCTGATTGTACGGCGGGTCGAGGTACATCAGCTCCGTGCGCGGGAGCTCGTGCACCAGCTCACGGGCATCCCCGCGCACGGTCGAGCCCGGGCCCGCGATCAGCGCCGGGATGCGCAGCTCGAGCTCGCGGAACGACCGGGGTGCCCAGCTCTTCAGGTAGGCCATCTGCACGCCGGTCGTCGAATCCACCCGGTCGGCGGCGAGGATCAGGCTGCTCAGCAGGATCGGGAAGAGCGGGGAGAGGCGGTAATCCGATTCGAGCGCTTCGCGGATCGCATCGATGCGGGCTCCGTTGTGCGGCTGGAAGTAGCGGGACTCCTCGCAGAAGGTGCGCGTCACGTAGCCGGGCCGGCCGGGCAGCGCCGACAGGAGCGCGAGGGCGTCGCGCAGCTCGTCGAGGTCGATGCTCGCGGCATCCGTGCTGATGAAGCACTCGCCCAGCACCTCGCTGTAACTGGCGATGTCGGCCGCGGTCACCGTCAGTCCGCGGCGTTTGAACTCCTGCGCCACCCGGGTGGTCCCGGTGAACAGATCGACAGCGGTCGTCGCCTCCAGCGCGGTCGCCATCGCCCCCAGGCGCGGCACCATGGTGCGCTTCGAGCCGAGGTACTTGATCACCTGGGCAGCCTAGGCGTGCGGCTCACGCGAGCAGCGCCGCCACGATCACCAGCACCACGATCGAGAGCGCCGTGGTGATCAGCACGGTGTCCCGGGCCAGAACGGTCGCCACCCCGTAGCGCTGCGCGTAGTTGAAGACGTTCTGCGCCGTCGGCAGCGCGGCGAGCACCACAACCACGAAGAGGCGATGGCCCTGGAGGTGCCAGACGAACTGGCCGAGCAGCCAGGCGATCACCGGCATGGCGGCAAGCTTGAGGGTGCTCGCCAGGAGCACCTCGCGGCGGTTCGTGCCCGCGGCGAGGATGCGGCTGCCGTGCAGCGACATCCCGAAGGTGAGCAGGATCACCGGCACCGCTGCAGCACCAACGAGTTGGAACGGCGCGAGCACGGGCGCCGGGATGCGCACGTGCGTGACGGCGACGATCAGGCCCAGCAGCGATCCGATGATGAGCGGATTCCGCACCGGCTGCAGCAGGATGCGCCCGATCGAGAGCGAGCCGCTCGTCGACACGTCCAGCACGGTGAGCGCGATGGGCGCCAGGACGATCAATTGGAGCAGGATCACGGGGGCCGAGCTCGAGGCATCCCCGAGCACGTAGACCGACACCGGCAGGCCGATGTTGTTCGCGTTCACGTAGCCCGAGGCCAGCGCGCCGATCGTGGCTTCGGGCAGCGGACGCCGCCACCGCAGCAGCGCCACGGCGAGGAAGACGGCGATGTCGACCACGGCCGCGATCGCCGAGATCGGCAGCAGCGCCGAGAACAGGTGCTGCACATCCGCCCCGGCGAGCACGGTGAACAGCAGCGCGGGCGAGAGCACGAAGAAGGCGAGACGGCTCAGCACATGCTCGGCGTGCGGGCCGAGCAGGTCGATGCGGCCGATGAGGTAGCCGACCCCGATCACGGCGACGATGATCGCGAAGCCGATCAGCACGCCCACCATGCCCTCAGGCTAGGGCTAGCGTTGACGCGTGCCGATCGTCGAGGTCCCGGGAGCCCGGCTCAGCTACGACGTCGCGGGCGACCCCGCGCATCCGGCGATCGTGTTCGTGCACGCCGGTGTCGCCAACCGTGGCATGTGGGATCCGCAGTTCCACGACCTGGCGCGCGACCATTTCGTCATCCGCTATGACACCCGCGGCTACGGAGAGTCTCCGGGTCAGGATGTCGAGTTCGCCGACCGGCACGACCTGGTCGCCGTGCTCGACGCGGCCGGCGCGGCGAAGGCCACCTTCGTCGGCTGCTCCCGCGGTGGCCGCATCGCCTTGGACGCCGCGCTCGACCAGCCCGCGCGGGTCAGCGGCCTCGTCACCATCGGCTCGACGCCGGGCGGGGCGGACCAGGACGGCGCCACCGAGTTGGAGCTGGAGATGCTCGCCGCCATCAAGGCGGCGAGCGACTCGGGCGATGTCGACACGCTCGTCCGAACCGAGGTCGCATACTGGGACCTCGGCCCCACCCGCGAGGTCGACG
>JAJXZV010000096.1 GCA_021779875.1 Pseudomonadota bacterium | reverse complement strand
GTCGAGGCCGCCGAGCTCGCGCCGCCGCGGCGCCCATCACGGTGGCTCTGGCGGCTCGCGGCGGTCCTGCTCGCCGTCGCCTTGGCGGCGCAGATCCTCATCGACCGGCGCGAGTGGCTCGAGGCGCGCGCGCCATTCGGCGATCTGCTGCGCGCGCTCGACGCGCGGCTCGGCCGCCCGGCTCCCGGCCCGGCGGATCTCGCGGGCTATCAGCTGCGCCAGTGGGGCGTGACCGGCGATCCGCAGGCGAACGGCACGCTGCACGTGCGTGCGAGCATCCTGAACACCACGGCGCAGCCGCTCGCCTACCCGCTGCTGCGCGTGACCCTGCTGAACCGCTTCGGCACGCGCCTCGGCGCTCGCGACTTCCAGCCGGCCGAGTACCTCGGGCATCCCGCGGGCCGGCGGCTCGCGCCCGGCGAGCGAGCCGACGCGACGCTCGCGATCCTCGATCCCGGCAAGGACGCGGAAGGGTTCGAGCTCGACGTGTGCCTGCGCGGCGCCGACGGGCGGATCGCCTGCGCGGCGGATGCCGCGCCGCCGGGGGCCCGATGAGCCTGCGCATCGGCCCGTACGCCCTGTCCGCCAACGTGGTGCTCGCCCCCATGGCGGGGGTCACCGACCGGCCGTTCCGCATGCTCTGCCGGCGCCTCGGCGCGGGTCTCGCCGCCTCGGAGATGCTGACCGCACAGACGCGGCTGTGGACGAGCCCGAAGTCGCAGCGGCGCATGGATCATGCCGGCGAGCCCGGCCCGCGCGTCGTGCAGATCGCGGGGTTCGATCCGCAGATGATGGCCGATGCGGCGCGGCTGAACGTCGAGGCGGGCGCCGAGATCATCGACATCAACATGGGCTGCCCCGCCAAGAAGGTCTGCAACCGGCTCGCGGGCTCCGCCTTGATGCAGGACGAGGACCTGGTCGCGCGGATCCTCGCGGCGGTGGTGCGCGCGGTGCCGGCGCCGGTGACGCTCAAGATGCGCACCGGTTGGGATCGCGACCACCGGAACGCGCCGCACATCGCGCACATCGCCGAGGACAGCGGCATCCTGGCACTCGCCGTGCATGGCCGCACACGCGCCGACCTGTATCGCGGCGAAGCGGAGCACGACACCGTGGCGGCGATCAAATCCGCGGTCCGCATCCCGGTGTTCGCGAATGGCGACATCCAGGACGGTGCGCAGGCGCGCGACGTGCTGCGCAGAACCGGATGCGACGGCGTGATGATCGGCCGCGGCGCGCAGGGCAAGCCATGGATCTTCGACGAAGTCAATTTTTTCCTCGCGAACGGCCGCGCCGCACCGGCACTCGCGCCGGAAAAAGTACGTGATATCATGCGCGCCCACTTGGAAGACCTGTACGGCTTCTACGGCGAAGAGACGGGAGTTCGAGTGGCCCGCAAGCACCTGAGTTGGTATCTGGGGCGGCGACCCGGTCACGAGACCCTGCGCAATCGGCTGGTTGCGATCGAGACGCCCCGCGAGCAGCTGACGACGCTGCTCGAGCACCTCGACGCGGGTGTGTATCGCGAGGATCGGACGCGAAGCGTCGCATAACTACAAGACCAACCGCGTGAGCTGTGGATGGGGCTATGGTGGCAAAGAAGAAGGCGAAGTCACGCAGAGAGGCCGCACCGGCGTTCAATGGCCGCGACCTGAAGGTCAACGGCAAGGGCGTGCCCCTGCGCTCGCAGGCCGAGGAAGCCCTGCAGAGCTACTTCGAGACCCTCAACGGCCACAAGCCCGCCCATTTGTACGACCTCGTGATGCGCGAGGTTGAAGAGCCCTTGTTCAAGGTGGTGATGGGCCACGTACAGGGCAATCAGAGCCGTGCCGCCACCATCTTAGGGATCAACCGCGGCACGCTGCGCAAGAAACTCAAAGAGTTCGGCCTCGCCGAGTAGAGGGAAGCATGCGCACGCCCGTTCGCCGCGCACTGCTCAGCGTCTCGGACAAGACCGGTGTGGTCGAATTCGCGCGCGCGCTCAAGGAGCGCGGCATCGAGCTGCTGTCGACCGGCGGCACCGCCAAGCTTCTGATGCACCACGGTATCACCGTGAAGGAAGTCGCCGATCACACCGGGTTTCCCGAGATCATGGGCGGCCGGGTGAAGACCCTGCATCCGAAGATCCACGGCGGCCTGCTCGGGCGGCGCGGCCTCGACGAGGCGGTGATGCGCGAGCACCACATCGAACCGATCGACCTGCTCGCGGTGAATCTGTATCCGTTCGCGGCCACGGTGGCGCGGCCGGACTGCACCTACGAGGATGCGGTCGAGAACATCGACGTCGGCGGGCCCGCCATGGTGCGCGCGGCGGCGAAGAACCACGCGTCCGTGACCGTGGTGGTCGACCCGGCCGATTACCGGGCGCTGCTCGACGAGCTCGCCGCCCATCAAGGCTCGACCAGCACGTTGATGCGCCAGCGGCTGGCCGCCAAGGCCTTCGCGCACACGGCGCAGTACGACGCCATGGTGTCGGCGTATTTCACCGGCGCGATGGGCCCGAGCACGGTCACCTTCCCCGACGATCTCGATCTGTCGTTCCGCAAGCGCTTCGACCTGCGCTACGGCGAGAACCCGCACCAGCAGGCCGCGTTCTACGCGGATCCGCGCGCGATCGGCGCCTCCGTGGCCGGCGGCACGCAGGTGCAGGGCAAGGAGCTCTCCTACAACAACCTCGCCGACGGCGACACCGCGCTCGAGTGCGTGCGGCAGTTCGCCGTGCCGGCCTGCGTCATCGTCAAGCATGCCAACCCCTGCGGGGTGGCGGTCGGCGCGACCGCGGCGCAGGCCTACGAGCGCGCCTACCGCACCGACCCGACGTCCGCGTTCGGCGGCATCATCGCCTTCAATCGGGAGCTCGACGCCGAGACGGCGCGCGCCGTGCTCGAGCGCCAGTTCGTCGAGGTGATCCTCGCGCCCTCCGTGGCGGACGACGCGGGGCCGCTGCTCGCGGCGAAGGAGGCGGTGCGCGTGCTCGCCGTCGGACCGCTCGATCAGCCGCTCACGCAGCTGCTCGAGTACAAGAGCGTGGGCGGCGGCCTGCTCGTGCAGACGCGGGATCAGGCGGACGTGCGCCCGCAGGACCTGCGCACCGTGACGCGCCGCGCGCCCGCCCCGGAGGAGATCGAGGATCTGCTGATGGCCTGGCGCGTGTCCAAATATGTCAAATCGAACGCCATCGTGCTCGTCAAGGACCGGATGACCGTGGGGATCGGCGCGGGCCAGATGAGCCGCGTGGTCAGCAGCAGGATCGCCGCGATGAAGGCGCACGACGAGGGCCTCACGGTGGCCGGGTCCGCCATGGCCTCGGACGCCTTCCTGCCGTTTCGCGACAGCCTCGACGTCGCGGCCGGGCTGGGCGTGAGCTCGATCATCCAGCCCGGCGGATCGAAGCGCGACGCCGAGGTCATCGCCGCCGCCGACGAGCACGGCATCGCCATGGTGTTCACCGGCGTGCGGCATTTCCGCCATTGAGACCACGAGGAGCGCGCGCGCGCCCATGAAGATCCTGATCGTCGGCGGCGGCGGCCGCGAACACGCCCTCGCCTGGAAATGCGCCGCGGCCGCGCGCGTCGAGCGCGTGTACGTCGCCCCCGGCAACGCCGGCACCGCGCTCGAGCCCAAGGTGTTCAACGTCGCCATCGCCGCCGACGACGTCGCGGCGCTGCTGGCGTTCGCCGCGCGCGAATCGGTCGATCTGACCATCGTCGGGCCGGAGGCGCCCCTGGTGCTGGGCATCGTGGACCGGTTCTCGGCGGCCGGCCTGCGCTGCTTCGGGCCGACCGCGGCGGCGGCCCGGCTCGAGGGATCGAAGGCGTTCGCGAAGGACTTCCTGCGCCGGCACGGCATTCCGACGGCGAGCCACGCGGTCTTCGACGCCGCGAATTTCGACCGGGCCTACGTGCGGGCGCAGCGCCTGCCGCTGGTGGTGAAAGCCGACGGCCTCGCCGCCGGCAAGGGCGTGATCATCTGCGACACCCACGATTCGGCCATCGCGGCGGCCGAGGACATGCTCGGCGGCTCGTTCGGCGCCGCCGGCCGGACCGTCGTGATCGAGGAGTTCCTGCGCGGCGAGGAGGCGAGCTTCATCGTCGTGGCGCGCGGCGAGACGGTGGTGCCGCTCGCCACTTCGCAGGACCACAAGCGCCGGGACGACGGCGATCGCGGACCGAACACCGGCGGCATGGGCGCCTACTCGCCGGCGCCGGTGGTCACGCCGGAACTGCACGCGCGCATCATGCGCGAGGTGATCGCCCCGACCCTCGCGGGCCTGCGCGCGGACGGCGTCCCGTACTGCGGCTTCCTGTACGCGGGGCTCATGATCGCCCCGGACGGCACCCCGAACGTGCTCGAGTTCAACTGCCGGCTGGGGGATCCGGAGACCCAGCCGATCATGATGCGCCTCGCGAGCGACCTGCCGGCGCTGTGCGAGGCCGCGCTCGACGACGCGCTGGGCCGGTGCCGGGTCGAATGGGATCCGCGCGCCGCGCTCGGCGTGGTGATGGCCGCGGGCGGCTATCCCGACGCGTACCGCAAGGACGTGCCGATCGAGGGACTGGAGGCCGCCGCGCGGCTGCCCGGCAAGGTGTTCCACGCGGGCACGCGCCTCGCGCAGGCGCCCGGTGAACCGGCGCGCGTGCTCACCTCGGGCGGCCGCGTGCTGTGCGCCGTCGGCCTCGGTTCGACGGTCGCGGCGGCGCAGGCGCAGGCCTACGGCCTCGTGCACTCGATCCACTGGGATCGAGCGCACTACCGGCGGGACATCGGCTATCGGGCCATCGCCCGCGAGTCGGCGCTCCCGCCCTGAATCGGCGCCGAGGCGTGATGCCGGCGGAACAGCCGGCCGCGCTCGGCGAACAGCACGAACGCCAGCGCGGCGATGCCGCAGCCGAAGGCCCCGGCCGCGAGCGGCATGGTGCTCGCGCGGAAATACCGCCCGATGAGCGCCCCCACCAGCGCGCCGCCGAAGGTCGAGATGCAGCCCTGGAGCGACGCGCCGATGCCCGCGACGGCGGCCACCGGCTCCATCGCCATGGCGCCGAAGTTCGACACCGAGAGGCTGAAGCAGCCCATCGTGACCGCCTGCAGCACCACGAAGGTCCACAGCCGCTCGTGCCCCGACGCGACCAGGAGCACGTGCAGCCCGGTCACCGAGATGAAGCAGAGCAGCGCCGTGTGCGAGATGACGCGCATCCCCAGCCGCTCGACGATGCGTGAATTGGCGTACGCGGCCAGCCCCATGAACGCCGCGCACAGGGCGAACATGCCGGGCATCAGGCCGGGCCGGCGGAAGACGTCGGCGAAGATCTGCTGCACCATCCCGACGTACGCGAGGATCGAGCCGAACATCACCGTCATCGCGAGCGCATAGCCGATCGAGAGGCGGTTGCCGAGCACCAGGCGCGCCGCTCGCGCCACGTGCGCCGCGGTCAGCGTCAGCCGGTACTCCGGATGCAGCGACTCCGGCAGCCGCAGCAGCGCCCACACCCACACCAGCGAGGCGAAGCCGCCGCACAGGATGAAGATGTAGCGCCACGGCAGCAGCGCGAGGATCAGCTGGCCGATGCTCGGCGCCAGCACCGGCACCGTGAGAAACACGACGAAGGTGAGCGACATGACGCGCGCCATGTGGCGGCCGGCGTAGCGGTCGCGGATCACCGAACGCGTGACCACCACGCTGCCCGCCGCCAGCCCATGGACGAAGCGCCAGGCGAGCAGCGCCGGGAAGCCGCCGGACAGGCCGCACAGCAGCGCCGCCGCCACGTACAGCGCGAGCCCGCCCAACAGGATGGGGCGGCGCCCGAAGCGGTCCGACATCATTCCCCAGACGAGCTGACTCGCGCCGAGCCCGGTCATGTAGGCGGTGACGATCCACTGGCCGTGGTTCGGATCGGCGACGCCGAGCACGCGCACGATGACCGGGAAGGCCGGCAGCATCGCGTCGATGGCGATCGCCTGGGTCGCCATGAGCGCCGCGGCCAGCGCGACGAACTCGGCGAAGCGCATCCCCGGCGCGGCGGGCGGCGGCGCGCTCAAGGAGCGGCGGGCGGCTTGCGCACGATGCTGGTCGCCATGGTCACCATGGAGGCGAGATCGGTGAGATTCGCGGGCACCACCAGGGTGGTTCCGGACTGCGCGAGCCTGCCGAACTGCTTGACGTACTCCTCGCCGAGACGCAGCTGCATCGCCTCGATGCCTCCGCGGTCGCCGAGGGCGGCGCCGACCAGGCGCAGGCCTTGCGCGGTCGCTGCCGCGACCGCGAGGATCGCCTCGGCCTGGCCCTGCGCCTCGTTGATCTGCTGCTGCTTGGCGCCCTCGGACTGCTTGATGGCGCGCTGTTTCTCGCCCTCGGCCGAGTTGATCTTGGCGTCGCGCTCGCCCTCCGAGGCGAGCACCACGGCGCGCTTCTCGCGCTCGGCCCGCATCTGTTTCTCCATGGCCTGCAGCACGTCGCGCGGCGGCGTGATGTTCTTGATCTCGTAGCGCAGCACCTTGACGCCCCAGGGCGCGGACGCCTTGTCGAGCTCGCTCACGACGTTCGCGTTGATCACGCCGCGGGCCTCGAAGGTGCGGTCGAGCTCGATCTTGCCGATCTCGCTGCGCAGCGTGGTCTGCGCGAGCTGCGTGATCGCGAAACCGTAGTTCTGGATGCCGTAGGAGGCGAGGTGCGGATCGAGCACCTGCATGTACAGCACCCCGTCGACGCCGACCTGCACGTTGTCACGCGTGATGCAGATCTGCTCCGGGATGTCGATCGCGATCTCCTTGAGATTGTGCCGGTACGCCACGCGTTCGAGGAAGGGCAGCAGGATGTGAAAGCCGGCCTGCAGCGTGCGGCTGTACTTGCCGAGGTATTCGACCACGTAGGCATTCTGCTGGGGCACGACGGTGGCGGTCTTGGCGACCACGACCACGATCAAGACGGCGACGACGATCGCGAAGAAGCCCAGCGGGATTTCCATGTGCTCTATTCCTCCAATCGCAACACGAGGGTCAGGCGGTCGATGCGTTCGATGCGCGCGCGGCCGCCGGCCGGGATGGTCGCGTCGCCGGCGTTGACCGCCTCCCAGGTGCTGCCGCGGAATTCCACGCGGCAGGTGGCGCCGGCGGCCAGGCCCTCGGGCACGGTCACGCGCTCGTGCTCCGGCCCGAGGTGCATCACCGGGAGCCTGCGCCTCAGGCGCTCATAGATCCGGCGCCGGAAGAGCACCATCGAAACGAGCGCGAGGACCGCGAAGGCCGTCCACTGCGCCCACGGGGCGAGCTCGAGGCCCACGAGGTGCGCGAACCCGACGAGGAGCGCGGCGCCGCCGATGAACACCAGGTAGAACTGCGCGTTCACGAACGTCAGCTCGGAGCCCAGCAGGATGGCGCCGACCGCCACCCACGCCCACCATTGCATCATTCGCCCCCCGCGCGCGAAGCGCCGCCGCTAGCGCTTCATCGCGTCGAAGAAATCGGTGTTGGTCTTCGTGTCCTTCATCTTGTCGAGCAGGAACTCGATCGCCGCCAGCTCGTCCATCGGGTGCAGGAGCTTGCGCAGGATCCACATCTTCGAGAGCTCCGCCGGATCCGTGATCAGCTCTTCCTTGCGGGTGCCCGAGCGGTTGATGTTGATCGACGGGAACACGCGCTTCTCCGAGATGCGCCGGTCCAGATGGATCTCCGAATTGCCCGTTCCCTTGAACTCCTCGAAGATGACGTCGTCCATCTTCGAACCGGTGTCGACCAGCGCGGTGGCGAGGATGGTGAGGCTCCCGCCCTCCTCGATGTTGCGCGCGGCGCCGAAGAAGCGCTTCGGGCGCTGCAGCGCGTTGGCGTCCACGCCGCCGGTGAGCACCTTGCCCGAGCTCGGCACCACGGTGTTGTAGGCGCGCGCCAGGCGCGTGATGGAGTCGAGCAGGATCACCACGTCCTTCTTGTGCTCGACCAGGCGCTTGGCCTTCTCGATCACCATCTCGGCGACCTGCACGTGGCGGCTCGCCGGCTCGTCGAAGGTCGATGAGACGACCTCGCCCTTCACCGTGCGCGCCATCTCGGTCACCTCCTCCGGCCGCTCGTCGATCAGCAGGACGATGAGGTAGACCTCGGGGTGATTGGCCGTGATCGCGGTGGCGATGTTCTGCAGGAGCATGGTCTTGCCGGCCTTCGGCGGGGAGACGATCAGGCCGCGCTGGCCCTTGCCGATCGGCGCCACCAGATCGATGGCTCGCGCGGTCAGGTCCTCGGTCGAGCCGTTGCCGCGCTCGAGCTTGAGCCGCTCGGTCGGGTGCAGCGGCGTGAGATTCTCGAACAGCACCTTGCCGCGCGAGCTCTCGGGCGAATCGAAGTTGATCTCGCCGACCTTCAGCAGCGCGAAGTAGCGCTCGCCGTCCTTCGGCGGGCGGATCAACCCGGAGATCGAATCGCCGGTGCGCAGGTTGAAGCGGCGGATCTGGCTCGGCGACACGTAGATGTCGTCCGGTCCGGCGAGGTAGCTCGAGTCGGCCGAGCGCAGGAAGCCGAAGCCGTCCTGCAGGATCTCGAGCACGCCGTCGCCGTAGATGTCCTCGCCCTTGCGGGCGTGCGCCTTCAGCACGCCGAAGATGATGTCCTGCTTGCGCGACCGGCCCATGTTCTCGAGGCCCATCGACTCGGCGAGCTTCACCAGATCGCTGATCGGCCGCTTCTTGAGCTCCGTCAGGTTCATCGAGCTGCGGCTGCGGGCGAGGTCGGTGGGGGCGATGATCTCGAGGTCGTCGCCGCCTTCCGGCAGGTCGCCGTAATCCTCGTGCGGCGGACGGCCGCCGCTCACGTTGCCGTTGCGGTCGCCGCGCGACCGGTTGGAGCGGTTGGAGCGCCCGCCGCCCTGCCCGCCCTGGCCTCCCTGGCCGCGCGATTGATTGCCCAGGTAGCCCCTCACAGGTTGCTGTCCAGGAACGCCGCGAGCTGCGACTTGGTGACCGCTCCGACCTTCTGCGCCTCGACGGTGCCGTTCTTGAAGAGGATCAGCGTGGGGATGCCGCGGATGTTGAACTTCGGGGGCGTCGTCGGATTCTCGTCGATGTTGAGCTTGGCGATGCGCACCTTGTCCTTGTACTGATCCGCGATCTCATCGAGGATCGGCGCGATCATCTTGCACGGGCCGCACCACTCCGCCCAGAAATCCAGCAACACGGGCTTGTCGGACTTGATGACGTCCTTCTCGAACGTGGCGTCGCTGGTGTGCACTATGCTTGGGTTACTCACTTAGGGAATACCTCCTGTAGGAGATTCGGTATGGGGTCGAAGCGTTGATGGGAGTCGGGGCCCGGGAGGCGCGAAGTGACGATGCGCGGCCGTTCGGGCACAATACAGCGGCTTTAGCGGTCTTGATTACCTTGAAAGGCTATCAAAAAGGGTTCGGGTGATCCGGTTATGGGAGCCTTAAGATCGGCTCCTAGGTAGCGTTATTCTCAACCGGTCCCCATCATTTTGCAAGTTTCTGCCCTCCACGAAGGAAAAATGTCAGACGCCCATCTCAGTCAGCTCACATTCCAGTCGCTCGAGATTCCCGAGCCTTTGAAGCGCGGAATCGCGGAACTCGGCTACACGCGCTGCACGCCCATCCAGGCGCAGACCCTGCCCATCGCGCTCGCGGGGCGGGATGTCGCCGGCCAGGCGCAGACCGGCACCGGTAAGACGGCCGCGTTCCTCATCGCGCTGTTCAACCGGCTCCTCACCCAGCCGCCGGGACCCGGCCGCCCGGTGAACGCGCCGCGGGCCATCGTGATCGCGCCGACGCGCGAGCTCGCGGTGCAGATCCACGCCGACGCCGAGAAGATCGCGAAGTACTGCGAATTGAGGCTCGCGATCGTGTTCGGCGGCGTGGACTACGACAAGCAGCGGCGCACGCTCGAGCAGGGGGTCGACGTGCTGATCGGCACGCCGGGCCGCATCATCGACTACTTCAAGCAGCACGTCTTCGAACTGCGGCACGTGCAGGTCGCGGTGCTCGACGAAGCGGACCGCATGTTCGATCTCGGTTTCATCAAGGACATCCGCTTCATCCTGCGCCGGCTCCCCCATCCGACCGAACGGCTGAACATGATGTTCTCGGCGACGCTCTCCCATCGGGTTCTCGAGCTCGCCTACGAGCACATGAACAACCCCGAGCTGATCCGGATCGAACCGGACAAGATGACGGTCGATCGGGTGCGCCAGGTCCTGTACTTCCCCTCGAGCGAGGAGAAGATCCCCCTGCTGATCGGCCTGCTGAGACGCATCGACGCCCGCCGCACCATGGTGTTCGTCAACACCCGGCGCGTCGCCGAGGTGCTCGAGCGCACGCTGACCGCGAACGGCTTCGTGGCGCAGGCGCTCTCCGGCGACGTGCCGCAACCGAAGCGGTTGAAGATGATGCGCGACTTCCACAACGGCGAGGTCGCCGTGTTGATCGCCACCGACGTCGCCTCGCGCGGCCTGCACATCCCGGACGTGAGCCACGTCTTCAACTTCGATCTGCCGAACGACGCGGAGGATTACGTGCACCGCATCGGCCGCACGGCGCGCGCCGGCGCCGAGGGCGACGCACTGAGCTTCGCGTGCGAGGAATACGCGATCTCTCTGCCGGACATCGAGCGCTACATCGGCCATCAGATCCCGCGCGGCTCGATCGATCCGGCGGATCTGGCCGAGGTCACCCTGCCGCCGCCGGCCGAATGGCGCGAGCGTGCGCCGCGGCATGGCCGTGCCGGCGGGCGCCCG
>JAJXZV010000119.1 GCA_021779875.1 Pseudomonadota bacterium | reverse complement strand
GGTCGCGCGGGGCGCGCTCGACGTCGTGCTCGAGGACGGCGCCGTCAAGCGCATCGGCATCACCCGTGCGCACCTCGAGGAGGATGCGGGCAAGTCGCTGCACGAGGGGCTCGGCCAGGCGAGCGGCATCGACCTGAACCGGGCCGGCACGCCGCTGCTCGAGATCGTCTCCGAGCCGGACATGCGTTCGGCCCGGGAGGCGGTGGCCTACATGAAGAAGGTGCACACCCTGGTGCGCTACCTCGAGATCTGCGACGGCAACATGCAGGAGGGCTCGTTCCGGTGCGACGCGAACGTGTCGGTGCGCCGGCGCGGCCAGGCCAAGTTCGGCACTCGCGCGGAGATCAAGAACCTGAATTCCTTCCGGTTCGTGGAGAAGGCCATCCAGCACGAGGCCGCGCGGCAGATCGAGCTGCTGGAGAGCGGCGGCACCGTGGTGCAGGAAACGCGCCTCTACGACTCCGACAAGGACGAGACGCGGTCCATGCGCTCCAAGGAGGAGGCGAACGACTACCGCTACTTCCCCGACCCGGACCTTCTGCCGCTCGAGATCGATGCGGCTTTCATCGCCGACGTGCGCCGCACGCTGCCGGAACTGCCCGACGACAAATCGGCGCGCTTCGGCCGCGATTTCGGCCTGTCGGCGTACGACGCCGGGGTCCTCTGCTCGAGCCGCGAGATGGGCGCCTATTTCGAGGCCGTGGTGGCCGCGCTCGGGGCGGAGCACGCGAAACTCGCCGCCAACTGGGTGATGGGCGAGCTGTCGAGCGCGCTCAACGAGGCCGGGCTCGAGATCGGCGCATCGCGGGTCGCACCGGCGCAGCTCGCGCAACTGCTGACCCGGATCCTCGACGACACCATCTCCGGCAAGATCGCCAAGGAGGTCTTCGAGATCATGTGGGGCGGCGGCAAGTCCGCCGACGCGGTCATCGAGGAGCGCGGTCTCAAGCAGATCACGGACTCGGCGGCCATCGACGGCGTGATCGACTCGGTCATGGCGGCCAATCCGAAGCAGCTGGCCGACTACCGCGCCGGCAAGGACAAGCTGTTCGGCTTCTTCGTCGGACAGGTCATGAAGGCGACCGGCGGCAAGGCCAACCCCGCGCAACTCAACGAGTCGCTGAAGCGCAAGCTCGGCGGGCCCCAGGGCGGCGGGCAGGGCGGCGCATGAGGACGCATGACCGGGATCGCCTGCACCGGTTCCTGTTCGAGCATTACCCGATTCGCGGACAGCTGGTGCATCTCGATGCGGCATGGCGGGCGCTGATCGAGCATCGCGAGTATCCGGCGGCGGTGCGCGACCTGCTGGGCGAGGCGGCCGCGGCGTCGCTGCTGCTGGCGGCCACCATCAAATTCGACGGCGTCCTGTCGCTGCAGCTGCAGGGCGACGGACCGGTGCACCTGCTGCTCGCCCAGTGCACCAGCCGCCTGGGGGTGCGCGGCCTGGCGCGGCACCGCGAGGATTTCACCGGAGCCGACTCGACGGCGGTGACCACCGCGCCGATCGGCCAGGGCAATCTCACGGTGACGCTGGAGACCGACGATCGCGCGCAGCGCCATCAGGGGATCGTGTCGCTCGGCGGCGGCACGCTCGCCGGCGCGCTGCAGATCTACTTCGAGAACTCCGAGCAGCTGCCCACGCGGCTCTGGCTGCAGGCCGACGCCGAGGGCGCGTCGGGCATGCTGCTGCAGCGGCTGCCGCGCACGGGCGCCGGGCGGTCGGCGGGCGGCATGGCGGCCGACGATGCGCAGGTCGACGACGCCTGGCGGCGGGTCCAGCTGATCGGCGACACCCTGACGCCCGAGGAATTGCGCTCGCTGGCCGACGCCGAGATCCTGCGCCGTCTGTTCCACGAGGACGACGTGCGTCTGTTCGAGCCGGCGCCCGTCTATTTCAGCTGCCGGTGCTCGCGCGAGCGGGTCGGCGGCATGCTCCGCGGGCTGGGCGAAGCCGAGACGCGCTCGGTGCTCGCCGAACGGGGATCGGTGGAGGTGCGCTGCGACTTCTGCAACCGCGCCTACCTGTTCGACGCGGTCGACGTGGCCCAGTTGTTCAACGCCGAGGTCCCCGCCCGGCACGTCGGTACCGTGCACTGAGCGCGCCCGCGGCCCGGCGGGGGCCGCGAATTAAGTAAAACCGCCTCGGCGCGCCGATCGGATGCGTGCCCCATCACGCGGCCAATCGCGCGAACTGTGACCTGAATGGTGGCGCAGCGCGGCGTATCGCCTACTCTCGCGACTGGGACACGGATTTCCCCGTGCCCTACCGCAAGGGAGAGGCTGATGAACGGTTCCGCGAGGCCGGCATCCGAAGACACGTCGACCGCAACGAATGCCGCCCCCGGGGCGCGCTCGAAGCGCAAACGGCAGGCCGTGCTGATCACCGGCGACGATGCGCTGTGGCCTCTGATCGGGCCGGCGATCCCGGACGACGTGGTCCTCTCCCAGATCGATTCGATCGAACAGCTGCTCGGCGGCACGGAGTCGGGGCACGCGGGCGCGGTCATCTGGGACGCCCGCGGCGACGCGCAGCACGACGACCAATTGGCGCGATTGCAGCGGCACTCCGCACGCCTCGCGATCATGGTCCTCGATCAGCCGGAGATGAGCGCGCATTGGCGCGCCCTCGCGCAGAAGAATCACCTGGTCGCCTCGGTGTCCATGCCGCTCGAGCCCGCGGCCTTCAAGAGCGCGCTGGACGCCACCCTCGACGAGGCGCAGGTGCGCGTCGCGCTGCTCGGCGCCGC
>JAJXZV010000107.1 GCA_021779875.1 Pseudomonadota bacterium | reverse complement strand
CGGGCAGCAGCGCGTGCGCCCCGGTCCGCTCGAGCTTGGCCACCTCGCCCGCCCAATCGAAGGCGACGCGCGGGGCGACCACGAAGCCGTGCTCGGCGTGATGGATCGCCGGCTGCAGCAGTTCATCGAGACCCTTGCGCCCATGCCGCGCGAGCAGCGCCTCCCACGCGGCCACCGCCCCGGGGATGGTCACGGCATGCGCCGAGGTCGCCTCCAGCTCCCGCACCCCGAGTTCGGCGAGCGCTTCGACGCTCGCGGCGGCCGGAGCGAATCCCGACCCGTTCATCGCAACCACGGGCCCGCCGGCCGCCTTGTACAGGCAGAAGCAATCCCCCCCGATGCCGGTCGATTGGGGCTCGATCACGCCGAGCAGCGCCACCGCCGCAACGGCGGCGTCGAGCGCGTTGCCGCCCGCGCGCAGGACCTCGAGCGCCGTCAAGCTCGCGAGAGGCATGGAGGTGGCCGCCATGGCGCTGGTCGCATAGACCGGGCTGCGGCCGGGCAGATGAAAGTCACGCACGCGCGCATTCTCGCGCAATGGGGCCGCCGCCGCCACGCGCCACGATCGGCCTCAACCCCGGGCGCCCGCTCCGATGGCGTCGGCCTTGGCGAGCAGGGCCTCGGCCATGCGGATGCTCGCGATGTCGATGAGCCGGCCGTCGAGCGAGACCGCGCCGCGCCCCTCGCGCGCCGCCTGCGCCATGGCCTCGACGATGCGCCGCGCCTTGCCGACTTCCGCGTCGGAAGGCGTGTAAACCTGGTTGGCGAGCGGGATCTGCGACGGATGAATGGCCCACTTGCCCTCGTAGCCCAGCACCGCGGCCCGGTTGGCGGCCGCGACGTAACCGTCCGGGTCCTTGAAGTCGCCGAATGGTCCGTCGATGGGCCGCAGTCCGTAAGCCCGGCAGGCGACCAGCATGCGCGTCTGGGCGGCGTGCCAGGGATCGGTCCAGTAGTACTCCCGCCGGCCGTGCGCGTCGGCGTCGGCGAGCACGCCGCTGTCCTTGTGCACCCCGCCGATGACCGTGGTGCGCGCGCGCGTGGACGCGGCGTAATCGGCCACGCCGAAGCTCATCGCCTCGAGCCGCCGCGACGATTGCGCGATGGCCTCGACGTTCGCCATCCCGAGCGCCGTCTCGATCAGCACCTCGAAGCCGAGGCGTTTGCTGCGACGCTTCGCCGTCTCGATCTGCGTGACCAGCATGTCGAGGGCGTACACGTCCTGCGGCACACCAACCTTCGGGATCAGGAGCATGTCGAGGCGCGGGCAGGCCTCCACGACGTCCACCACGTCGCGATACATGTAGTGGGTGTCCAGGCCGTTGATGCGCACCATCATGGTCTTCGCGCCCCAGTCCACCGCGTTCAGGCCCTCGACGACGTTGCGTCGGGCCCGCTCCTTGTCGTCGGGCGCGACCGCGTCCTCCAGGTCGAGGAAGATCACGTCCGCCGCGGACTGGGCGGCCTTCGGGAACAGGCTCGGATCCGTGCCCGGGACGGCGAGCTCCGAGCGGTGCAGGCGCGGTCTGGCTTGTTCGACGGTGGTGAAACTCATGACGGGTTCCTCGTGAGCCGGCGGCGCGTCAACCGGTGGCGCCGAAAGCGGTGGCGATGCAATTGATCGAGAGCAGCAGCGGAACCTTGACGGTTTCGCGCGCCACCGCATCGGCGGCGTCGCGATAGGCGCGCAGCATCCGCACCTGCTGCCGGTTGGCGCGGGCGATGGTCGGGAGCTTGCGCGCCAGGCGATGGCGCAGCAGCGGGAAGCGCTCGGCGATCAGCTGCCCGCCGCTCACCTCGAGCAGCATGCGGACCGTCAGATGATATTCGCGCTCGATCATGCCGAAGATCGCGTCCCGCACCTCGGCGTCCGCCACTAGCGCGGCGTAGTCGCGCGCGATCTCCAGGTCCACCTGCAGCAGCGTCTTCTCCGCCTCGTCCGCGATCAGACGGAAGATCCGGAACTCGTCGAACATCCGACGCAGCAGCTCCCGCCCCGGTTCGTGCCGGACCTCGAGGAAGGCCGCGATCCCGCTGCCCACCCCGTACCAGCCGGGCACGAAATGACGGTTCTGCGACCAGGCGAACACCCACGGGATGGCGCGCAGGTCCGCGAGCGACTTGGCGCCGAATCGGCGCGCCGGTCGAGAGCCGATGTTGAGCAGCGCGAGCTCCTCGAGCGGGCTCGCGCTCTGCAGGTAGGCGAGCAGCGCGGGATGCTGGATCAGGCCGTTGTACGCCGCATTCGACGTGCCCGACAGCGCCTCCATCGCCTCGTCGAATTCCGGCACGGGCGCGAGAGCCCCTTCCCGCTCGGATTTGAGCGTGTGCTCGAACACGCTGGAGACCAGCAGCTCCATCTGGTAGCCCGCCGTGCCGCGGTTCGCGTATTTCGAGGAGACCACCTCGCCCTGCTCCGTGATGCGGAACTGGCCGTTGATCGACCCCGCGGGCTGCGCGGCGATCGCCCGCCCGGTCGGCGCGCCGCCCCGGCTCACGGTACCGCCGCGGCCGTGGAAGAAGCTGATCGGCACCCCCACTTCGCGCGCGAGGCGCGAGAGCTTGGACTGCGCCTTGTAAAGTTCCCAGTTCGAGGCGAGGAAACCGCCGTCCTTGTTCGAATCGGAGTAGCCGATCATCACCTCCTGAACGCCGCCCTGAGCGCGGATGCTGCGCCTGACCATCGGCACGCTCAGCAGCTCGCGCATCACCGCGGGCGCGGCGCGCAGATCCTTGAGGGTCTCGAACAATGGAA
>JAJXZV010000348.1 GCA_021779875.1 Pseudomonadota bacterium | reverse complement strand
AGGGCCTGGCGGCGGTGGAGATCACCTCCCTCATGAAGCGCAATTCCTGCGGCAAGGCGCTGGAGGCGGCGCGCACGGCGCGCGACATGCTCGGCGGCAACGGCATATCGGACGAATATGGCGTGATACGCCACATGGTGAATCTCGAGGTGGTCAACACCTACGAGGGCACCCACGACATCCACGCGCTCATCCTGGGCCGCGCGCAGACGGGGATCCAGGCGTTTTTCTGAAGGGGAACCGACGATGAAGACTCGCGCCCTGGGTTCCCAGGGGCTGAAGGTCGCCGAGCTGGGACTCGGCTGCATGGGCTTGTCGGATTTCTACTTCACGAGCCGCGTCAGCGACTCGCAGGCCGTCGCGCTCATCCGCCGCGCGCTCGATCTCGGCGTCACGATGATCGACACCGCCGACGTGTACGGACCGCACACCAACGAAGCCGTCGTCGGCAAGGCGCTCGCGGGGCGTCGCGCGGGGGTCGTGCTCGCGAGCAAGTTCGGCCTGGTGCGCGAGCCCGGCGGCGCGGCCCGCGGCGTCAACGGCCGCCCGGAGTACGTGCGCGCCGCCTGCGAGGCGTCGCTCGCGCGTCTCGGGGTCGATACCATCGACTTGTACTACCAGCACCGGGTCGATCCGGCGACGCCCATCGAGGAGACCGTGGGCGCCATGGCGCGGCTCGTGGCCGAGGGCAAGGTGCGCTTCCTCGGCCTCTCGGAGGCCTCGGCGCAGACCCTGCGTCGCGCCCACGCGGTCCACCCCATCAGCGCATTGCAGACCGAGTATTCGCTGTGGAGCCGCGAGCCGGAGGACGAGATCCTGCCGACGGCGCGCGAACTGAACATCGGCTTCGTGGCCTACAGCCCGCTCGGGCGCGGCTTCCTCACCGGGCGTTTTCGCGGCCTCGAGGATCTCGCGTCCGACGACTACCGGCGCAATTCGCCGCGCTTCCAGGGGGAGAATTTCGCGAAGAATCTCGACGTGCTCGCGCAGATCAACGAACTCGCCGCGCGCAAGGGCTGCACCCCGGCGCAGCTCGCGCTCGCCTGGCTGTTGGCGCGCGGCCCGGACATCGTGCCCATCCCCGGCACCACGGATGCGCGCCGGCTCGCCGAGAACGTCGCGGCCGCCGAGATCGCCGTGAGCGAGCAGGAGCTGCGGCGCATCGACGAGCTCGCGCCGCGCGGCTTCGCCGCCGGCCACCGCTACCCGGCGCAGACCCGCGGCCTGCTGAACGGCTGAGCTGCGCGCGGCGCGCCGGCCGCGGCGCGCCGCCGTCAGGGCGTCTGCGACCGCGTTTCGCCCTGGGTGATCAGGCAGGCGCTGCGGCTGCCGGAGGTGAAGATCCACAGCCAGCTCAAGGCGACGGCCAGGCGGTTGCGCACACCGATCAGGAAGTAGATGTGCGCGATTCCCCAGATCCACCAGGCGAGATTGCCGCGCACCTTGAGCCAGCCGAAGTCGATCACCGCGGAGCGCTTGCCGATGGTCGCGAGATTGCCGGAATGCCGGTAGCGAAACGGGCGCGGCCCGCCGGCGCCCGCTAGCCGCCCTCTGATGATGGCGGCGACGTGCACGCCTTGCTGCTTCGCGGCCGGCGCGATGCCGGGCACCGGCTTGCCGTGCCAGGCGTCGATGGTCGCGGTGTCGCCGATCACGAAGATCTCGGGACGGCCCGGCGCGGTCAGGTCCGCCTCGACCTTGACGCGGCCGGCGCTGTCGGCCGGCATGCCGAGCCACGCGGCGGCCGGCGAGGCCCGCACGCCCGCCGCCCAGAGGATGGTCCCGGCGGGCAGGAATTCGCCGCCGAAGACCACGCCCTGCGCCGAGCACTCGCTCACCGGCTTGCCGAGCTCGATCTGCACGCCGAGCCGCTCGAGCGCCCGCTGTGCGTAGTCGGACAAATCCGGCGTGAAGGTCGGCAGCACCCGCGGGCCGGCCTCGATCAGCAGCACGCGCGCGCGCCGCGTGTCGATGTGGCGGTATTCGCCCGGCAGGTTCTGATGCGCGAGCTCGGCGATGGCGCCGGCGAGCTCGACGCCGGTGGGGCCGGCGCCGACGATCACGAAATTCAGCAGCGCCGCACGCTTCGCCGGGTCCGATTCGCGTTCGGCGCGCTCGAGCGCCAGCAGGATGCGGCGCCGGATCGAGGTCGCGTCCTCGAGCGTCTTGAGCCCCGGCGCATACGGCTCCCATTCGTCGTGGCCGAAATAGGCGTGCCGGGCGCCGGTGGCGAGCACCAGCGTGTCGTAGGGGATGTCGCCGCCGTCCTCGAGGTGCACCGTGCGCGCCGCGGCGTCGATGCGGGTCACCGTGCCGAGCAGCGTCACCACTTCCTTGCGCCTGCGCAGCAGGTGGCGGATCGGCCAGGCGATCTCGGAGGTCGCCAGGGTCGCGGTGCCGACCTGGTACAGCAGCGGCTGGAACAGATGATGGTTGCGCTGATCGACGATGGTGATGCGCACCGGCGCGCCGGCGAGCGCGTGCGCGACGGACAGGCCGCCGAGGCCCGCGCCGACGATGACGACGTGATGCGGTGAAGGATCGCTCATCGTGTCTTTCTTAAGGTGCGTCCGACCCGAGACTAGCATATCCGGCCGCGATCCACGCATCGAGCCCGCCGGCGAGCGGGCGGACCCGCGCGAAACCATGGTGCTTGAGGATGCGGGCGACGCGCGCCGCCGACGCCTCGTTCGGACAGGCGCAGTAGAGCACGATGTCGCGGTCCCGAGGCAGATCGCGCACGTGCGCGCCGACCCCGTCGACCGGCACGCGCAGCGCGCCGGGGATGGTCTGCGGCTGCAGGGCCAGGGCGGTCGGGGAGCGCACGTCGACGATCACCGGGGCCGCGCCGGACTCGATCAGCGCATGCAGGTCGTGCACGTCGATCCGCGCCATGCGCAGGTCGCGCAGGAACCGCCACCGCTCCCACCATTTGAAGGCCAGGTAGCCGGCGAAGGCCGCCGCGAGCCCGCTCACGGCGGCCCCGCCGTGGGCGTTCAGCAGGCCGAGCAGCCGCTCGATCTGCGGCTCGAACAGTGCGCCGACGAACAGCGCGCTGCCCGCCCACAGGGTCGCGCCCGCCGCGCTCGGCCACGCGAAGCGCAGCCAGCCGAGGCGCATGGCGCCGGCCAGCGGCGGCGCGATGATCGACAGTCCGGGCACGAACTTCGCGATCAGCAGCGAGTTCACGCCCCAGCGCTCGAAGCGGGTCTGGGTCTGGCTCACGCACGAATCGGGTTCGAGGGAGATCCGGCAGAGCGTGCGCAGGACCTTCAGCCCGAACCGCCGGCCGATGGCGTACCACGTGAAGTCGGCGATCAGGCAGGCGCCCACCGCCAGCAGCAGCGTCTCGCCGCCCGGCAGCTGGCCGCCGGCGGCGAGCGTGCCCGCCACGATCAGGGTCGGCACCGCCGGCACGGGCAGGCCGAGCTGCTCGAGCAGCACGTTGCCGAAGACGATGCCGGGTCCGTGGCTGCGCAGCGCGTCGATCAGGTCCTCGTTCAACGGACGCTCCGCGCGGCCCGCCGCTCGACCGCCGGCAGGAGCGCCGCGCAGACCCCGAGCAGCGGCAGGAACGCGCACAGCCGGTACACGAACTCGATGCCGTATCGGTCCGCCAGAGCGCCGAGCACGGCGGCGCCGATGCCGCCCATGCCGAAGGCGAATCCGAAGAACAGTCCCGCGACCGCGCCGACCTTGCCGGGCAGCAGCTCCTGCGCGAACACCAGGATGGCCGGGAAGGCCGAGGAGAGGATGAGCCCGATGACGAAGCTCAGGCCGACCGTCCAGCCGAGGCCCACGTAGGGCAGGGCGAGCGTGAACGGAGCGACCCCCAGCACCGAGATCCAGATGACGTGCTTGCGGCCGATGCGGTCGCCCAGCGGCCCGCCCACGAGGGTGCCGAGCGCGGCGGCGGCCAGGAACACGAACAGCAGCAGCTGCGCGCTGCGCACCGAGACGTGAAATCGCTCGATGAGGTAGAAACTGTAATAACTCGTGATGCTCGCCAGGTAGAAATATTTCGAGAACACGAGCAGCAGGAGGACGGCGACCGCCCCGGCGGCGCGCGCGCGGCCGACCGGATTCGATGCCGTCCGGCGCTGCGCGGCGCCCGGTCCGGTCAGGTGCCGCTCGCGATGCCAGCGCCCGACCCGCCAGAGCACCGCGATCGCGAGCAGGGCGGCGGGCGCGAACCAGGCGAGGCTGCGCCGGCCGTGCGGCAGGATGATCCAGGCCGCGAGCAGCGGCCCCATGGCGCTGCCGCCCGTGCCGCCGAGCTGATAGATCGACTGCGCGAACCCGTGCCGGCCGCCGGACGCGAGCCGTGCCACGCGGGAGGACTCGGGGTGGAAGATCGCCGACCCGGTGCCCACCAGCGCCGCAGCCAGCAGCAGGGTCTGGTAATCCGGCGCGGTCGCCAGCAGCACGATGCCGAGGAGCGTGCAGCCCATCCCGGCGCTCAAGGCGTGGGCCTGCGGGTGACGGTCGGTGAACACGCCCACGAGCGGCTGCAGGAGCGAGGCGCATACCTGGTACGTCAGGCTGATGGCGCCGATCTGCGTGAAGCTCAGGTGGAAGCCGCCCTTGAGCAGCGGGTAGATCGCGACGATCAGCGACTGCATCATGTCGTTGAGGAAATGCGCGAAGCTGATCGCGCCGAGCACGCGCAACGCGGCGCGTTCGGGACGGTCGTCGAACGAGGAGGCGGACGCGGGCGCCTCTTGGATGGTCGTGCGGTTCACGGTCGTTTCCTACTAGCTACTTCGTCATCCGTCCTGAGACAATGCCGGACATGAAACGCGAGCCGCCATTTGGCTTCCTGCGCGAACTCGTGTCCCGTTGGGACGTGCTGGCGTTCATCGTGGTCATCGGCTTGGTCGTCTTCCTCGCCGAGACCTCGCGCGGGCTGTTCGCGCCGCTCTCGCAGCTCGAGGTCACGCCGCTGTCGCTCGATCCGAGGCACCTGCCGGAATATGCGGCGCGCACCACCTTCCGGATGTTCGCGGGACTCGCGCTGTCGCTGCTGTTCACGCTGACCTACGCCACCTGGGCGGCGAAGAGCGAGCGCGCCGGCCGGATCCTCGTGCCGATCCTGGACATTCTACAGTCCGTGCCGATCTTCGGGTTCCTGTCGGTGACCTACGTCTTCTTCATGTCGCTCGTGCCCGGCCGGGTCCTCGGGGTCGAATTCGCCTCGATCTTCGTGATCTTCACGAGCCAGGCGTGGAACATGGCGTTCAGCTTCTACCAGTCGCTGCGCACCGTTCCGGTGGAATTGAGCGAGGCGGCCGAGTCCTTCCGTCTGTCGCCGTGGATGCGCTTCTGGCAGCTCGAGGTGCCCTTCGGTCTGCCGGCATTGATCTGGAACATGATGATGTCCATGTCGGGCGGCTGGTTCTTCGTGGTGGCCTCCGAGTCCATCAGCGTCGGACACACGACCGTGGCCCTGCCCGGCATCGGCTCCTACATCGCGCTCGCCATCGAAAAGAAGGACCTGGGGGCCATCGGCTGGGCCATCGGCGCCATGTTCCTCGTGATCCTGCTTTCCGATCAGCTGCTGTTCCGTCCGCTGGTCGCGTGGGTGGACCGGTTCCGCGTCGAGCAGGAGCCCGGTGCGCGGGTGCCGGGGTCCTGGGTGCTCATCATGCTGCGGCGGTCGCGGCTGGTGCGCGCCGCGACCGTCGCGTTCCACTCCGTGGTGCTGTGGACCAGCCGGGCGGTGCCGCGCGGCCCCCGGCCGGCGGCCGAGGCGGGGCGGGCGCGGCGCACCGGCCTCGACCTCTTCTGGATGGGCGTGCTGTCGATCGCCGTGCTGCTCGGCCTGTGGCGCATCGTCGTGGGGCTGATCGCCGACACCCCCGCGGCCGAGGCGCTGTCGGTCGCGGGGCTCGCGCTGCTCACCATGCTGCGCGTGTTCGTGCTGATCGGACTGGCGAGCCTCATCTGGGTGCCCATCGGCGTCTGGGTCGGCATGCGTCCGCGGGTGGCGCAGATCGTCCAGCCCGTCGCGCAGTTCATGGCGGCGTTCCCGACCAATTTGCTGTTCCCCATCGTCGTCTACGGCATCGTCACCTGGCGGCTGAATCCGGACGTCTTCTTGAGTCCGCTCATGATCCTCGGCACGCAGTGGTACATTCTGTTCAACGTGATCGCGGGCGCATCGGCGATCCCGACGGAGATGCGCTACGTGGCCGCGAATTTCCGTCTGTCCGGCTGGCTGTGGTGGCGCAAGGTGGCGCTGCCGGCGATCCTGCCCTTCTACGTGACCGGCGCGATCACCGCCTCGGGCGGCTCGTGGAACGCGGCGGTGGTGGCCGAACTCGCGAGCTGGGGCGACACGCAGGTGCAGGCGCGGGGCCTGGGCGCGTACATCGCCGAGGCGACCGCGGCGGGGAATTTTCACCGGATCGTGCTCGGGATCGGCATCATGAGTCTGTTCGTCGTGGTCATCAACAGGCTGTTCTGGCGGCCGATGTACTACTACGCCGAGCGCAAATTTCGCATCACTTGACGGGGCCGCCCCATGAACGAGTCACCGCTCCTGCAATGTACCGACGTGCGCAAGGCGTTTCCGGTGCCGGACGCCGAGGAGCTGCTGGTGCTCGAGGGTATGAACCTGGAGCTGCGCGAGGGGCAGATCGTCGGATTGCTCGGCCGCTCGGGTTCGGGCAAGTCGACGCTGCTGCGCCTGATCGCGGGGCTCGCGGAGCCCAGCGGCGGGCGCATCATCTACATGGGCCAGCAGGTCTCGGGGCCCGCCCCGGGGATCGCGATGGTGTTCCAGAGCTTCGCGCTGTTTCCGTGGTTGACCGTCTTCGAGAACGTGGCGCTCGGGCTCGAAGCCCAGAGGCTGCCGCGCGCCGAGATCCGCAAGCGCTCGCTCGCGGCCATCGACCTGATCGGCCTCGACGGGTTCGAATCGGCCTATCCGCGCGAGCTCTCGGGCGGCATGCGTCAGCGGGTCGGATTCGCGCGCGCGCTGGTCGTGCACCCGAACATCCTGCTGATGGACGAGCCGTTCTCGGCGCTCGACGTGCTCACCGCCGAGACCCTGCGCACCGACTTCCTGGACCTGTGGGCCGAGGGCCGCATGCCCATCAAGGGGGTGATCCTGGTGACGCACAACATCGAGGAGGCGGTCCTGATGTGCGACCGCATCCTGCTGTTCGGCAGCAATCCCGGACGCATCCTGAGCGAGATCAAGGTGACCCTGCCGCAGCCGCGCAACCGGCTCGAGCCGAATTTCCGCGAGATGGTGGAGCGGATCTACGTCGAGATGACCGCGCGCCCCAAGGGCGCCGCGCCCGGCGCCCGGCAGGAGCGCTTCCCGGGCCTGGGCATCGGCAGCACCCTGCCGCGGGTGTCCTCGAACCTGCTGTCGGGATTGATGGAGGCCGTGGCGGCGGCGCCGTTCAACGGCAAGGCGGATCTGCCCGAGATCGCCTCCGACCTGCAGATGGAGATCGACGAGCTGTTCCCGGTCGCCGAAACGCTGCAGATGCTGCGGTTCGCCGAGGTCGAAGGCGGCGACATCAAGCTCACCGAGGACGCGCTGGCGTTCGCGCACGCTGAGCTCGACGAGCGCAAACGGATCTTCCAGCGGCACCTGCTCACCTACGTGCCGCTCGCCGCGCACATCCGCCGGGTGCTCGACGAGCGCGCCTCGCACTCGGCCCGCAAGAGCCGCTTCATCGACGAGCTGGAGGATTTCATGAACGAGGAGGCCGCCGACCAGAGCCTGCGCGCCGTGGTGAGCTGGGCGCGCTACGCGGAGGCCTTCGCCTACGACGACGAGGCCGCGGTGTTCAGCCTCGAGAATCCGACGTAAAATGACCGCATCATGAGCGAATCGGCCACGCTTGACCTCGACATGCACGTGCCGCCGGACGAGATGGTCAAGTACATCCAGGAATTGATGACGCTGCCGCACGCGGAAATCGCGGTGAGCTCGGCCACGACCCTGGCGCAGCGCCAGTGGGGCGGGGATACGCCGCTCGCGCGGGCGGCGCTGCTGCGCTGGAGCGCGTTGAACCTGGCGTTCCAGGACAAGCGGCTCGACACCTGGACGGTGGTGCGCGACCGCGACCGGATCCAGGTGCCGGCGGCGCTGGTCGCGGCGGCGGCGGTCGCGCGGCTGGTGATCGACAACGAGCGCGCGGTGTTCGACATCCCGGCGCTGCTGGACGCCACCTTGGAATTCCAGCCGCCCGCGGGCCGGGCCTGACATCCCATGGCGCCCGCTAAGTCGCCGGTGCATCCGCCCGGCTTCGGGATGCTGCGCACCATCGCGCTATACAAGCTGCTCAAGGTGCTGCTGCTGCTGCTGGCCGCCTACGGCGAGCTGCGGCTGCACGATGCGTCGCTGCTCGCCAAGCTGGTCACCTGGTCGGCGGAGCGCCCGTCGGGGCTCGAGCACGAGCTGATCTCACGGGTGCTCGAGTGGTTCAGCGGCTTGAGCGAGGCGCGCCTGCACGCGCTGCGGGCCGTGACCCTGGGGTATGCCGCGGTGTTCGCGGTGGAAGGGGTCGGGTTGTGGATGCAGAAGCGCTGGGCCGAGTGGCTGACCACCATCGTCACGGGCTCCTTGATCCCCTTCGAGTTGTGGGAGATGTTCGAGCGCCCGAACGCCGGCAAGGCGCTGGTGATCCTGGGCAACGTGGCGATCGTCGCCTACCTCATCTGGCACGTGCGCTCGCGCGGCGGGCGCCGGCGTTCGTGAAATGATCTTCATGTCGGATGAAACCCGGCGTTCCGTCGTATTCTCTGCCCTCGTCCGTCAATACCACCGTTGGAGTCAATGAAAATGAACAAGTACGCTACGCTGATCAGCTCCGCTCTGTTGAGCATGGGTCTCGCCGCCGGTGCCGTGGCCGCCGAGCCGCCGAAGTCCGCGCCCGCCGCCGATGCGCCGGCCGCCAGCGCCGCGACCGACGCCGCGAAGCCGGCGAAGAAGCATCACAAGAAGGCGAAGAAGAGCAAGAAGTCCTCGGCTTCTTCTTCCTCCAGCTCCAAGTAAGAGCTGCCGTAAAGCCCCGGCCGCCCATGGCGGTCGGGGCTTTTTTGTGCGCCGCAGGAACGCCGGCCGTCGGCCGGATGACTCTGGGCTGGACGGCCCTAGGCCAGTTGCGATGCAATAGCCGGGTCCTCCGTCCCGAGATCTCCACATGCCGGTGCTGCTCAAAGTCCTGATCCTCGCCATCGTGCAGGGCGCCTGCGAACTGCTGCCGGTGTCGAGTTCCGCGCACGTGATCGTCGCCGAGCGGCTGATGGGCCTCGACCCCACGACGCCCGCCATGACCTTCCTGCTGGTGATGCTGCATACCGGGACCATGTTCGCGTGCATCGCCTACTTCTGGCCGGCGTGGCGCAGCCGATATTTCTCCTCGCGGCCGGCGTTCTGGGCCTTCGTCCGCAGTCTCGCCATCGCCACGGCCTGCACCGGCGTGGTGGGCGTGTGTCTCAAGCTGATCATCGAGAAGCTGGTGCTGCGTGACGCCGCCGCGCACGAGGTCGAGCAGTTGTTCGGCAACATGACCCTGATCGCGGCGGCGCTCGCCGCCGTGGGCGTGTTGATCGTCTGGTCGGGCCGGGCCTCGGCGAACGGGCCGCGCCGCGACACGGTGCGCACCGGCGATGCCGTCTGGATCGGTGTCGTCCAGGGACTGTGCCTGCCGTTTCGCGGCTTCTCCCGCTCCGGTGCGACCATCTCCACCGGCCTGCTGCGCGGTCTGCGGCAGGAGGTGCTCGAGAACTACAGCTTCGCACTGGCGGTGGTGTTGACCCCGGCGGTGATCGTGCTCGAGGGTCATCGGTTGATGAAGGCGCACGCCGGCGGATTCGGCGGGTGGTTCGGCCTCGGTCTCGGCGGCATGGCGTTGAGCTTCGCGGCCGGCTGGCTCGCGCTCGCCTGGTTGTCCCGCTGGCTCGAGAGCGGGCGCTGGCGCTGGTTCGGTTACTACTGCTTGATCGCCGCCGCCGGGGTGTTCTTCATCGGCCGGTCGCTGGGGGCGCTGCCGGCCGACGGCGCGTCGGCCGCCCCGGTCTACCGGGTGGCCGCGATCGAGGTGCGGGATGCCTGGTCCCGGCCCACCGCGCCGGGCGCGGACGCGGCGGCGATGTATTTCACCCTCAGCAATCGCGGCGTGCGGGCCGATCGGCTGATCGCGCTCTCGACCCCCGCCGCGGCGCGCGCCGATCTGCACGAGACCCGCACCGTCGAGGGCGCCCTGGAAATGCGCGAACTGCCGTTCCTCGACTGCCCGGCCGGCGGCACGGTGCGCGCCGAGCCGGGCGGCGTGCACGTCATGCTCATGGGGCTCGCCGCTCCGCTCGCCGCGGGCGCCGAATTCCCGGTGGAATTGCGCTTCCGCGACGCCGGGCCGCTGACCGTGCGGGTGCGCGTCGGCGCGCGCGAATGAACGACACGCTCACGGCGGCCGCGTACTCCGTGCACTCCACGGACATCGCGCACCTGATCCAGATCGCGCTCACGCCGATCTTCCTGATCTCGGCGATCGGCGTCACCCTCAACGTCCTGACCAGCCGCCTGGCGCGCATCGTCGACCGGGCGCGCGGCATGGAGGCGCGCCTGTACGACCCCGATCATCGCGTGGATGCGCGGCACCTGCACGGCCAGCTCGCCATCCTCAAGCGCCGGGCGCGCTGGATGAACGCGGCGATCACGCTGATCACCCTATCGGCGCTGTTCATCGCCCTCGTCGTGGTGATGCTGTTCGTGAACGCCTTTTTGAAATGGGATCTCTCGGCGTTCATCGCCTGCATGTTCATCCTGTCGATGATGTCGCTGGCTTTGGCG
>JAJXZV010000277.1 GCA_021779875.1 Pseudomonadota bacterium | reverse complement strand
CGCTGCGCAAGCCGGTCTCGCGGGCGACCCTGCTGGATGCGGTCGAGACCCTGTCGCGGCGCCTTCCGTAGCGGTGACCGGCGGCGCTCCGGACGGCGTGCAGACCGACCTGCTGGCGCGCCTGCACGGCCACCTGTTGACCCGGGCGCAGCTGCACGGCTGCACCCTGGTCGCCAACCGGCTGCGCCCCGACGGCGCGGATGCCGCGATCCCCTACAAGGCGATCTCGACCCCGATCCGCGACGGCGCCCGGCGCGTGGTGGGCGTGCTCGCGGCCTTCCGGCCGGACACCGGCCCCGACTTCCCGGCGCGCGACGCCGACGCCCTCGAGGGGCTGGCGCGCCAGGCGGCCCAGATCCTCGCCTCGAGCTTCGACCCGCTCACGGGCTTGCTGACGCCGACGGCCTTCGCCGCGCAGGCCGCGGCGCGGCTCCTGGCGCCGGCATCGGGCGGCCGCTCGCACGGTCTGCTGTACGTGGACATCGATCAGCAGAGCGTGGTGAACGAGAGCCACGGCATGCACGTCGGCGACGAGATCATCCAGGCGATCGGCGCTCTGGTGGCCCGGGTCGCGCGCGAGTCCGCGCTGGCCGCGCGGGTCGGCGGCGACCGGTTCGCATTGTTCGTCCCGGGCCGCGGCATCGAGCCCGCGGCGCGCATCGCCGAGGAGTTGCGCGGCGCGGCGGTGCGGCTGTCCGGCACACGGGGCGATCGGCCGCTGTACGTTTCCCTGAGCATCGGGGTGGCGTGCCTCGCCGATGCCGATCGGCGGCTGGAGCACGCGCTCGCCGCCGCGGAGTTCGCCTGCCGCGCGGCCAAGGAGCGCGGCCGCAACCGGGTGGAGGTGTTCTACGGCAACGCCACCGGATCGGTCGGCGGCATCGCGGCCTCGGCGCTCGAGGCGCAGGTGAGCGCCGCGCTCGCGGCCGACGCCTTCGAGCTGCTGGCGCAGCCCGTCCTGCCCCTGACCTGTGCGCCCACGGATCCGCGCTTCGAGGTGCTCCTGCGCATGCGCGGCGGGGACGGCAGCCGGGTCGGGGTGGAGAAGTTCACCGGCACCGCGGCCCGCCCGGAGCTCGCGCGCGAGATCGACCGCTGGGTGGTGGAGCGTGCGCTGTCGCAGCTCGCGCACTGCCGCGACCGCCTGCGCGATCACCCGGCCCGATTCTCGTTGAACCTGTCGGCCGCCTCGCTCGCCGACGGGGAGTTCTGGCGTTTCCTCGAGGAGCGGGTGCGCGCGGCGCGCATCGCGCCCGGCACCGTGAGCTTCGAATTCGAGCCCCCCGAAAACGCCGGCGCCGCCGAGCGGCTCGCGCCCTACCTGCTGCGCCTGCGCGAACAGGGGGTGACCTTCACGCTCGACCACGTCGGCCGCGGCCCGGACGCGCTCCGGCACCTCGGTGCGCTGCCCGTGTCCGGCGTGAAGCTCGACGGCGGCCTCACCCGCCGCCTGGCGCGGCATTCGCCGTCGCGCTCGACGGCGCTCGCCATCACGCAGCTCGCGAAGCGCTTCGGCCTCGAGACCGTCGCCTCGCATGTCGAGACCGACGAGATCCGCGCCGCGGCCGCGAGCCTGGGCATCGACTTCGGCCAGGGCTTCCTGATCGGCAGACCGCATCCGCTCGAGGACGCGATCCGCGACCTGCCGCTCTACTCCTGCTTCGCAACATGGTCGGGCCTGCGCGCGCCGCCGCCGGTGCTCGCCGCGGCCGCGAGCTAGCGGCCGGGCGCGACCGCACGTATCCTGCCGTCCCACGATGACCATGCAATCGCTCCCTGTCCGGTGGCGGTCCCGCTTGATCGCGCTCGCGCTGTCGGCCGGCGCCGCGGCCGCGCTCGCGCAGGCACCGGCGCAGCCCAAGCCGCCGCCGGCCGCCGACGCGGACATGCCCTGGCAGGACGCGCGCGTCCTCGCCGAGGTGCTCGACCGGGTGGAGCGCGAGTACGTGACGCCGGTCGACGACCACCAGCTGCTGCAGGCCGCCATCCGGGGCATGGTGTCCTCGCTCGATCCGTACTCGGCCTATCTGACCGGCGACGACTACGACGAGATCAAGATCAGCAGCTCGGGCGAATACTCCGGAGTCGGCATCGAGGTGTCCCTGGAGGACGATCAGGTGGTGGTCGTGTCGCCCTTCGACGGCTCGCCGGCCGCCGCCGCCGGCATCCGCCCCGGCGACGTGATCGCGACGGTCGACGGGGTGGCGGTGAACGGCAGCTCGCTCGGCGACACCATCGACCGGATGCGCGGCAAGGAGGGCACCAGCGTCCGGCTCGGCATCCTGCGCGAGGGGAGCGACGAGCCGATGATGTTCACGCTGAAGCGCGCGCGCGTCGAGCTGCACAGCGTGCGCGCGGAGCTCGCCGAGCCGGGCTACGGGTACGTGCGCATCTCGGAGTTCAGCGACACCACCGGCGATGACCTGCTCAAGGCCCTGAAGGATCTGCGCAAGGGCAATCACGCGCCCCTTAAGGGCCTGGTGCTCGACCTGCGCAACAACCCCGGCGGGGTCCTGGATGCCGCGGTGGCGGTCGCGGATGCCTTCCTCGACGCCGGCGTGATCGTCACGGCCAAGGGGCGCACGCCGGAGTCCAAATTCGCCTTCTCCGCCACCCCGGGCGATGAAATGAACGGCGCCCCGATCGTCGTGCTGGTGAACGGCGGCTCGGCCTCGGCCGCGGAGATCGTGGCGGGCGCGCTCAAGGACCAGCACCGGGCGACGCTCATGGGGCGGACCACCTTCGGCAAGGGTTCGGTGCAGACGGTGATCCC
>JAJXZV010000178.1 GCA_021779875.1 Pseudomonadota bacterium | reverse complement strand
GCCAAGGCGGCGGCGGATGCCAAGGCGGCGGCGGACGCCAAGGCGGCGGCGGATGCCAAGGCGATGGCCGATGCCAAGGCCGCGGCGCAGGCCAAGGCGGCGGCGGACGCCAAGGCGGCGGCCAAGCGGGCGGCGGACGAGCATGCGCGCAGCGAACGCGAGGCGGAGCTGCGGCGCCAGCTCGCGGCCGAGGAGCACGAGAGCGCGGTCGCGGCCGGGCCGCTCAAGGATCAGTATGCCGCACGGCTGCGCGCCAGCATCCAGCGCGCCTGGATCAAGCCGCCGTCGGCACGAGTGGGCATCGACTGCCTGGTCGAGGTCACGCAGGTGCCGGGCGGGGAAGTGACCGGAGCGCACGTGACCCAGTGCAACGGCGATGCGGCGGTCCGTCAGTCCATCGAGAACGCCGTATACCGCGCCTCGCCCCTGCCGGCCCCGCCCGATGCCGCCCTGTTCCAGAGAAATTTCGCGTTCAGGTTCAAACCCGATGAATAGATGGTTCGCCGGCGCATTGCTGTTCCTGCCGATGATCGCCGCCGCGCAGTCGCGCGGGGAGTTCATCGTCGAAGTGACCCGCGGTCAGGCGGAGGCCATACCCATCGCCGTGGTGCCGTTCTCCACGCCGCGTGCGGCCGAGTCGGCGCCGTTGGACGCATCGGGGGCTTTCGACGTCGCGGAACTCGTCGGCGACGATCTGGCGCGCAGCGGGCGCTTCCGCACCATGGACCGCAAGGACATGATCGACCAGCCGCACACGGGCGCCGCGGTGCTGTTCGACGACTGGCGCCGCCTCGGCAACGACTACATCGTCGTCGGGCAGGTGCTCGCCCAGGATCCGGATCGTTTCGACATCCAGTTCGAACTCTACAATGTATTGAACCGGCAGCGCCTGCTCGGCTACCAGATCAGCGCCAACCGCAGCGGGCTGCGCCTGGCGAGCCATCAGGTGGCGGACATGATCTTCGAGAAGATCATCGGCGTGCGCGGCGCGTTCTCGACCCGGATCGCGTACGTGTCGGTGCTGGGTCATCTGCCCAAGAAGACGTATCAGCTCATCGTCGCCGATGCGGACGGCGCCAATCCGCACGTGGTGATGCAGTCGCCGGAGCCGTTGATGTCCCCGGCCTGGTCGCCCGACGGCCAGAGTCTCGCGTACGTCTCCTTCGAGGAGCGTCTGCCGACCGTCTACGTCCAGACCTTGAAGACGGGCGACCGCCGGCGGGTATCGGCGCGCGCGGGCGTCAATCAGGCCCCCGCCTGGTCTCCGGACGGCCGGCGGCTCGCGCTGACGCTCTCCACGCGCGACGGCAACCTGGACATCTACGTGCTCGATCTGGCCAGCCAGGCGCTCACCCGGATCACCGACGATCCGGGGATCGACACCGAGCCGCAGTGGTCCAAGGACGGGCGCACCCTCTACTTCACCTCGGATCGGGCCGGCGGTCCGCAGATCTACCGCGTCGGCATCCAGCCCGGCGACCGGCCGCAGCGGCTGACCTTTCAAGGCAATTACAATGCGCGGCCGCGGTTGTCGCCGGACGAATCCCAGCTCGCGTTCGTCACCCAGGAGGACGG
The DNA here is from genome assembly GCA_021779875.1 of Pseudomonadota bacterium. Taxonomy (GTDB): domain Bacteria; phylum Pseudomonadota; class Gammaproteobacteria; order Steroidobacterales; family Steroidobacteraceae; genus Bog-1198. The sequence goes on along the minus strand of JAJXZV010000178.1, from coordinate 1,199 downwards.
CGGCTACCGCATCGCCGTCATGGATCTGAAGGGGCGCGGCGACGTGCAGGTGCTCACGAAGGGACGATTCGACGTGTCGCCGAGCTACGCGCCGAACGGGGCGGTGATCATCTACGCGAGCCGCGATCACGGGCGTGGAGTGCTCGCGCTCGTCAGTTCGGACGGCCGGGTGCAGCAGCGGCTGGTGTCGAGCGAAGGCGAGCTGCAGGAACCGGCCTGGTCACCGTTTTGACGCAGCCGGGCGATTGCACACACACTAGCGGGATCGCGCTACGCTTTGGCCATCAGTGGATTTGCAACGGAGAACAATCATGAAACGCATCGTCTCGATTGCCTGTCTGGTCGCGGGCGCCTTCCTGCTCGCGGGCTGTCCGAAGAAGAGCACGGTGGTCGAGCCGACGGCCGCGGGCACCCAGGTGCCGGGCGCGGGCGGTGCGGGCGCCGGCTCCGGCGCCTCGACCAGCACGTCGCCGCTGGGCGGCGGCGGCAGCGTGAGCGGCGCAGGTCTCGGCGCGGACTCCACGGGGGCGCTGGCGCACCGGATCATCTATTTCGACTTCGACAAGTCCGAGATCAAACCGGAGTTCGCCGACCTGGTCGCGGCCCATGCCAAGAATCTCAGCAGCCACCCGAACCTGAAGATCCGGCTCGAGGGCAACACCGACGAGCGCGGCACCCGCGAGTACAACATCGGGCTCGGCGAGCGGCGTGCCCAGGCCGTGCGGCGCGCGCTCATGCTGCAGGGCGTGGCCGCGACCCAGATCACCACGGTCAGCTACGGCGCTGAACGGCCCGCGGTGGAGGGCGACGACGAATCGGCGTGGGCCCAGAATCGCCGCGTGGAACTGGTCTACCTGCCGTGACGGGTCCGTTCGGCGGCCGGGCCGCCGGGGCACTGACGGTATGGACGGCGCTCACCCTGGCGGGCTGTGCCAGCACGCCGCCCGAGCAGGATCCCGTGCAGATCCGGCTCAATGACCTCGATACGCGCCTGACGCGCATCGAGCGGGTGGTCGCGAACCGCAGCCTGCTCGATCTGTCGAACGGACTCGAGGCGCTGCGCGCGGACGTGCGCGCGTTGCACAACGACGTCGACGAGCTGCGCCATTCACTGGAGGCGGGCCGCAAGCAGCAGCGGGATCTCTACGCCGACCTCGACCAGCGTTTGAAGACGCTCGAGGGGCACCCACCGACGTCGG
>JAJXZV010000168.1 GCA_021779875.1 Pseudomonadota bacterium | reverse complement strand
ATCGACAGCGGCGGCGCCAACCTCGCCTCGCTGCAGTTCGCTCTGGAGCGGCTCGGCGCGCGCTCCACCGTGAGCTCGGACCCGCGCGCCATTGCCGCGGCGCCGCGGGTCTTGCTGCCGGGCGTGGGCTCGGCGGCGGACGCGATGCGGAGGCTGCGGCACTCGGGCGTCGCGCAATTGCTGCCGACGCTGAGGCAGCCGGTGCTCGGGATCTGCCTCGGGATGCAGCTGCTCTTCGAGCGCTCCGAGGAAGGCATGACCGAGTGCCTCGGTCTCGTGCCCGGCACCGTCGCGCGGCTTCGGGCGGCCCGCGGACAGCCGGTACCGCACATGGGATGGAATCAGCTCCTCCCCGCGCGCGAAGACCCCCTGCTCGAGGGGATCGCGCCGGGGGAGTACTTCTACTTCGTGCACGGCTACGCGGCCGCGGTCTCGGCGGCGACGGTCGCACACGTCGACTACGGCCAGGCTCTCTCGGCGGTCGTGCGGCGCGGCAACTTCTGCGGGACCCAGTTCCACCCGGAACGCTCCGCCGCGGCGGGCGCGCGCCTGCTCGGCAATTTTCTCAGGTTGAGTTGAGCTATCGGGGAGAGAGTGGCGCCGTGTTGTTGATTCCTGCAATCGATCTGCGCGGCGGCCGCTGCGTGCGGCTGTATCAGGGCGATTTCGCCGCGGAGACCCGCTATGAATGCTCGCCCCGGCAGCTGCTGGAGAAGTACCGGGCCCTCGGCGCGAGCTGGGTGCACGTCGTCGACCTCGAGGGGGCTCGGGACGGGCAGCTCGCCAACCGCGCCGTGATCGCGGATCTGGCCGCGCAGCGCGGCTTGAAGCTGCAGGTGGGCGGGGGCATCCGCTCGGCGCAGATCATCGAGGATCTGATCTCGAGCGGCATCGAGCGCGTCGTGATCGGCAGCGCCGCCGTGGAGCGCCCTGACGATGTCATCGACTGGATCAGCCGCTTCGGCGCGGATCGCATCTGCCTGGCGCTCGACATCCGCTACGACCGCCACGGGGTCCCGCAGGTGCGCACGCGGGGCTGGCAGTCCGGTACCGCCATCTCCCTCTGGGAGGCGATCGATGCTTATCCGGCCGCCGCCGTGCGTCACGTACTCTGCACCGACATCGAGCGCGACGGTGCGCTCACCGGCCCGAATCTCGATCTGTACCGCAGCGCCGTCGAGCGCCTGCCGCGCATCGCCTGGCAGGCCTCGGGCGGGGTGCGGGATGCGGCCGATCTCGCGGCGCTCGCGCGGATCGGTGCCGCCGCGGCCGTGAGCGGCAAAGCCATGCTCGAAGAGCGCATCAGACCCGAGGAGCTGCGACCATTCTTGCCCGACGCATCATCCCCTGCCTCGACGTCCGCGACGGCCAGGTCGTAAAGGGTGTCCGCTTCCGCGACCATCGCGTCGTGGGCGACATCATGGAGCTCGCCCTGCGCTACCGGGACGAGGGCGCGGACGAGCTCGTGTTCTACGACATCACGGCGAGTCCCGAGCAGCGCTCGGTCGATCGGGGCTGGGTGAGCCGCGTGGCGCGTGTGCTCGACATTCCGTTCTGCGTCGCCGGCGGCATCCGCTCGGTCGGCGATGCCGAGGAAGTGCTCAATGCGGGCGCGGAGAAGGTGTCGATCAACTCCCCGGCGCTCGCCGATCCGGACCTGATCGGCGCTCTGAGCCGGCGGTTCGGCTCCCAGTGCGTGGTGGTGGGCATCGACAGTCAGCTGACGGATGCGGGCTACCGGGCGTTTCAGTTCACCGGCGATCCCGCCCGCACCCGCGAATCCGGCCGCGACGTGCTCGCCTGGGTACGGGAGGTGCAGGACCGCGGCGCCGGGGAGATCGTCCTCAACTGCATGGGGAGCGACGGCGTGCGGCGCGGATATGACATCGAGCAGCTGCGCGCCGTGCGCGGTGTCTGCGACGTGCCGCTCGTCGCCTCCGGAGGCGCGGGCGCCATCGAGCACTTCACCGAGGCATTTGCCGCAGCCGGTGCCGATGCCGCGCTCGCCGCGAGCGTCTTTCACACCGGCGCCATCGCCATCCCCGACCTCAAGCGGGCGCTGCGCGCCGCGGGAATCCCGGTCCGCCCATGACAGAGATCCTTTCAACCGGCGCGCCGCTCGCCCTCGAGGACATCGCGGCGCTCGACTTCGACAAGTGCGGCGGACTGCTGCCCGCGATCGTGCAGCATGCGCGCACCGGCGCCGTGCTGATGTTGGGGTACATGAGCCGCGAGGCGCTGCGCGAGACGCTCCTGCGGCGGCGCGTCGTCTTCTTCAGCCGCAGCCGCCGCAAGCTCTGGGAGAAAGGCGAGACCTCGGGCCATACACTCGCTCTCGCCGAGGTGCGCACCGACTGTGACCGTGACACGCTCCTGGTGACGGCACTGCCCTCGGGTCCGGTCTGCCACCTCGGCACCGGCACCTGCTTCGGCGATACCGCCGCCGCGCCGGCCGCTGACAAGCTGGGTTTTCTTGCCGACCTCGAGTCCGTGATCGAGCAGCGCATCGCCGAGCGGCCCGAAGGCAGCTACACGGCTCGCCTCTACGCACAGGGGCCGAAGCGCATCGCACAGAAAGTCGGCGAGGAAGGGTTGGAAGTGGCGCTCGCCGCCGTGACCGAGACGGATGAGGCGCTTCTCGGGGAAGCGGCCGATCTGCTCTACCATCTGTTGCTTCTGCTCAAAAGCCGCGGCCTGCGGCTCGAGGATGCGATCGCGCAGCTTCAGTCGCGGCACGCCGCCCGCAGTCGCACCGTGCCTGGCGAGGACTGAGCT
>JAJXZV010000392.1 GCA_021779875.1 Pseudomonadota bacterium | reverse complement strand
CAAGGCGCGCCTGCGCATGGGCGAACACCTGGCCGAGAAGATCAAGCGCGAACGGCCCGAACACGACATCGACGTGGTCATACCGATTCCGGACACGAGCCGCACCAGCGCGGTGCAGGTGGCGCAACTGCTCGGGGTGAAGTACCGGGAGGGCTTCATCAAGAACCGCTACATCGGCCGCACCTTCATCATGCCCGGCCAGGAGCAGCGGTCGAAGTCGGTGCGCAGCAAGCTGAACGCCATCGACCTGGAGTTCCGCGGCAAGACGGTGCTGCTGGTGGATGATTCGATCGTGCGCGGCACGACCTCGGCGCAGATCATCGAGATGGCGCGCGAGGCGGGCGCCAAGAAGGTGTACTTCGCGTCCGCGGCGCCCCCGGTGCGCTACCCGAACGTCTACGGCATCGACATGCCGAACGCCTCGGAGCTGGTGGCGGCGGGCCGCACCGACGAGGAGGTCCGCCAGTTCATCGGCGCCGACTGGCTGATCTACCAGGATCTCGACGCGCTGGTGCACGCGGTGCGCCACGACAACGCGAAGATCATCGACTTCGACACGTCGTGCTTCTCGGGCGAGTACGTGACCGGCGACGTGACCCCGGAGTATCTGGCGCGCCTGCAGTCGGAGCGTTCCGACGAGGCCAAGCAGCGGCGGCGCGACGGCGGCGGCCGCCCGCTCAAGTCGATCCGCGTCCTATAGACCGGGTGCGGGGGCATTGCGCGTCTTCCTGATCGGTGAGCGCGCCGAGTACCGGCTGCTCGCGCGCACGCACGTCGAGGTCGAGTGGTCCGAGGCGCTGATCGTCGAGCATCGGCTCGGCGAGGACCCGCCGCTCGACCCGGAGTTCGCCGCGGCGGGCTTCGACGCGGTGCTCATGGTGGGCGGTGCGCCGACGCAGCGTCTGGAGGCGCTCGCGGCGAACTGCGCGGCCCGGCCCGAATTCCCGCCCGTCGTGCTCGTGCTGATGCTGGATCCGCCGCCGGCCCCGGCGGCCGCGCCGCACGGCGTGTTCAGGTTGTACGGGCGCAAGATCGAGCGCGACCGCCTGATCCGCACCCTCGCGGAAGCCGCGCGCGAGCACAAGCAGAGGATGGCCGCGCGGCGCGCGCAGCCGGACTACGAGCGGCGCTACCGCTTCGGCGCGGTGATGATCCGCGGGCACCGGTGCATCCGGCAGATCGGCAGCGGCGGGATGTGCAAGATCTTCCTCGCCGAGAGCGAGCGCGCCGGCACGATCGTGGTGCTCAAGGTGTTCAGCCAGGTGCCGGACGTGTCCGAGCGGATCGTGGGCTTCGACCGCTTCCTGCAGGAGTACGAGATCGTCGCGCGCCTGCGGCACCGGCACATCGTGCGCATTCACGACCTCGGCGTGGCGGACGACCACGCCTACATCGCCATGGAGCACTTCCCCGCGGGCGATCTGCGCCAACGGATGAAGGCCCCGATGGCGCCCGCGGACGCGGCCGAGTTCCTCGCGCAGACCGCGAGCGCGCTCGACGCCATCCACTCGGTCGGCGTGCTGCACCGGGACCTGAAGCCGGCGAACATCATGCTGCGCAACGACGGCTCGCTGTGCCTGATCGACTTCGGCCTCGCCAAGGCCAACGAGCTCGACGCGGATCTGACGGGCACGCGCGAGATCTTCGGCACGCCGTACTACATGAGCCCTGAGCAGGGGCACGCCGAGACCATCGATGCGCGCAGCGACCTCTACAGCCTCGGCGTGGTCTTCTACGAGATGCTCTCGGGGCGCAAGCCCTACACGGGCACGACCGCCATGGAGGTGATCTACAAGCACCGGCGGGCGGACCTGCCGCCGCTGCCCGCGCACTGCGGGCCCTACGAGCGCATCGCGCGCCGCCTGCTCGCCAAGGCGCCCGACGACCGGTTCCAGACGGCCCGGGAACTGCTCGATGCGCTCGGCGCGCTCAAGGCGCCGGCGTGAGCGATCCGCTGCTGCGCGCCGCCACGCCGGCGGCCTGGCTCGAGATGGCCTGCCGGTCGGTCGAGGTGCTCGCCGTCGATCACGCCAACTGCGAGAAGAAGGCGGCGTCGACGGCGCTCGCCCTGATGTTCGCCTACGCCGAGGATCTGCACCTGACGCAGCGCATGTCGCGTCTGGCGCGCGAGGAGCTGCGGCACTACGAGCAGGTCGCGAAGCTCATGCGCACGCTCGGGATCGCGCCGCGCCGCCTCGCGCCCGGCCGCTACGGCATGGGCCTGCGCCGCCTGGTGGCGCGCGCCGAGCCGCAGCGCGAGGTGGACCTGATGATCTGCGGGGCGCTCATCGAGGCGCGCTCCTGCGAGCGGTTCGCGGCGCTCGCGCCGCGCATCGGCGGCCCCTTGGGCGCGCTGTTCGCCGGGCTGCACGCCGCGGAGGCGCGCCACCACGAGATGTACCTCGATCTGGCGCACCGCGCGGCGCGGCGTGCCGGCGCGCCGCTCGAGGCGCGTCTCGAACAGTTCGCCGCGCACGAGGCCGAGTTGATCACCACGGAGGACCCGGTGTTCCGGTTCCACTCGGGCGTGCCGCCGGCGGGTTGCGCGGCCGCGGCTTAGCGCGCGAGAAACTCGAGCTGCGGGCCGCTCGTGTCCCAGCTGAGCACGCTTCCCTGGGTGTACCAGTCGCCGAGCACGATGCGCGTGCAGGCGCGGCCGTCCACGGTGAGCGCGTGGATGGCGGGCCGGTGGGTGTGGCCGTGCAGCAGCGTCGGGGTGCCGGCGCGGCGCAGGGCGAGCGCCACGCTGTCCGCATTGACGTCGGTGATGGCGGCG
>JAJXZV010000111.1 GCA_021779875.1 Pseudomonadota bacterium | reverse complement strand
ACCGTCGCCGTCCACTCCACCGTGGACTACAACACCAAGCACGTGCTGCTCGCCGACGAGACGGTGTGCATCGGGCCGCCCCAGTCGGCGCATTCCTACCTCAACATGCCGGCCATCATCAGCGCCGCGGAGGTCACCGACTCCGGCGCGATCCACCCCGGCTACGGCTTCCTGTCGGAGAACGCGGATTTCGCCGAGCGGGTCGAGAAGAGCGGCTTCGTCTTCGTGGGGCCCCGTGCCGAGACCATCCGCCAGATGGGTGACAAGGTGTCGGCGATCAAGGTGATGAAGGCCGCCGGCGTGCCCTGCGTGCCGGGGTCCGACGGCCCTCTCGGCGACGATCCCGACGAGAACTTCCGCATCGCCAAGGAGATCGGCTATCCGGTCATCATCAAGGCGTCGGGCGGCGGCGGCGGGCGCGGCATGCGCGTGGTGCACACCGACGCCTCGCTCCTGAACGCCATCAGCGTGACCCGCTCGGAGGCGCTCGCGGCCTTCGGCAATCCCCAGGTCTACATGGAGAAGTTCCTCGAGAAGCCGCGGCACATCGAGTTCCAGGTGCTCGCGGACAACTACGGCAACGTCGTGCATCTCGGCGAGCGCGACTGCTCCATGCAGCGCCGCCACCAGAAGGTCATCGAGGAGGCGCCGGCGCCGGGCCTCACCGCGAAGCAGCGCAAGACCATGGGCGAGCGCTGCGCGCGCGCCTGCCGCGAGGTCGGGTACCGCAACGCCGGCACGCTCGAATTCCTGTATCAGGACAACGAGTTCTATTTCATCGAGATGAACACGCGGGTGCAGGTCGAGCATCCCGTGACCGAGCTGGTCACCGGCATCGACATCGTCAAGGCGCAGCTGCTGATCGCCTCCGGCGAGCGGCTGCCCTACGCGCAGAACGACATCCAGATCCGCGGCCACGCGGTCGAGTGCCGCATCAACGCCGAGGACCCGAAGACCTTCACGCCCTCGCCCGGGCCGGTGCGCCTGTGGCACGCGCCGGGCGGTCCCGGCATCCGCGTCGACAGCCACGTGTACACCGGCTACAACGTGCCGCCGTACTACGATTCCATGATCGGCAAGGTCATCGCCTTCGGCGATACGCGCGACACCGCGCTCGCCCGCATGCGCAACGCCCTCGCCGAGATGGTGGTGGAGGGGATCAAGACCAACATCCCGCTGCACCAGGAGATCTTCAATCACGCCGCCTTCCGCCAGGGCGGCACCGACATCCACTACCTCGAGCGTCGCCTCGGCCTGAAATAGGCCGGGCGGGCGAGCGAGGCGCCGCGCCGATGGCCTTCTACGAAATCGAATTCCCGCTGGGCACGCTCGACCCCGACGACGTCGAGGCGGCGCTCGCCGAGATCGGCGCGATCTCGGTGACCCTGCTCGACCGCGGCGACGAGCCCGTGCTGGAGCCGCGACCGGGCGAGGTGCGTCTGTGGTCCGACACCCTGGTGCGCGCGCTGTTCGCCGGCGACCCCGACGCCGGCGGGCGGACCGAGGCGCCCCCGGACGCCCAGGCCGCGCGGCAGATCGAATGTCTCGCGCGGCGCCTCGGCGCCGAACTCGCCGCCGCCGCGCGCGTGCGCCGCGTCGAGGAGCGGGTCTGGGAGCGGGTGTGGATGCAGGACTGGCGGCCGCTGCGCTTCGGCCGGCGCCTGTGGGTGTGCCCGACCACCGCGGCGGCGCCTGCGGCGCCCGACGCCGTGGTGGTGCGTCTCGATCCCGGGCTCGCCTTCGGCACCGGCACGCACCCGACTACCGCACTGTGCCTCGAACGGCTGGACGCGCTGGCGCTCGCCGGCCGGACGGTGATCGACTACGGCTGCGGCTCCGGCATCCTGGCGATCGCCGCCTTGAAGCTGGGGGCACGCAGCGCCGTGTGCGTCGACATCGACGCGCAGGCCCTGCTCGCCGCGCGCAGCAATGCGGAGCTCAACGGCGTGTCGGCCGCGCTCGAGACCCAGGGCACGGCCGCGCCGCTCGCGCCCGCCGACTGCGTGCTCGCCAACATCCTCGCCGGACCCCTGCTGGAGCTCGAACCCACGCTGGCGCGCGCCTGCCGGCCGGGCGCCGACCTGGTGCTGTCCGGATTGCTCGCGGCGCAGGCGCCCGAGGTCGCGGCGGCCTATCGCGCGAATTTTGCTATCGTGAGCGTGCTCGACCGGGACGACTGGTCGTGCATCCTCGCCCGCAAGGTACGGTAGCGTGTACACGCAATGTCCGAAGTGTGAAACGGTCTTCCGGCTGCCGGCCGAGGCGCTGCGCGCCGCCGGCGGACAGGTCCGTTGCGGACGGTGCGGAGGCATCTTCAACGCGCTGACGCGCCTCGCGGAGGAGCCGTCGGCGTTCCGGACGGGCGAGACGCCGCTCGAGCTGGAGGCCCGCGCCGATGAGATCCTGCGGTCCGGCGCGCCCGCCCGGACGGCGGCGCCCGCCCCGCCCGAGGAGGCCGCCGAGGAGCTCGAGGCCTCGATGGAATTCACCCTGCCGCCCGGCGAGCTCGACCGGATCTTCGTCGACACGCACGCGCACCCGCCCGGCGTCGACTCCCTGGAGACCTTGTTCATCAGCGACGGCGCGCCGGTGTCCGAGGCCCTGCCGGCGGCGCCGCAGGGACTGGAGGTGCCGGAGCACGTGCGCCGCGACATGATGGCCGTGTTCGATCGAACCACGGGCGCCGGCAGCGCGGCGGCGGACGACGCACCGCTGGTCGCGCGCACCATGGCGGCCGAGTTCGCCGCCGCGGCGCCGGCCGCCGCGGCCGGCCGTGAG
>JAJXZV010000193.1 GCA_021779875.1 Pseudomonadota bacterium | reverse complement strand
CGTCGTGACGAGGAACGTCTCGAGCTGATCGAGCATCGCCGGGGCGCTGGCGCCGCAGGGTATGAGCTCGGCGAGACGCATGTAGCGCGGCGGATTGAAGAAATGCACCCCGCAGAAGCGCTCGCGTAGCGCCGGCGGACAGGCCCCGGAGAGCGCCTCGATCGACAGCCCCGAGGTGTTGGTCGCGAAAATCGCCCGGGGTCCGAGCGCCGGGGCGACCTTGTGGTACAGCTCGCGCTTCCAGTCGAGCCGCTCGGCGATCGCCTCGATCACCAGGTCGCACTCGGCGAGTCGACCAAGATCGCTCGCGTAATTGGCCGGCTCGAGGAACGCCTCGAGGCCGGCGGCCGCGAACGGCGCGGGTTGCTGCTTGCGCAGCGCGGCAATCGCCTTCAGCACGATGCCGCTGCCGCCCTCCCGATCGGGCAGATCGTACAGCAGCGTCGGCACCTGGGCGTTCACCAGATGCGCGCCGATCTGCGCACCCATCACGCCCGCCCCGAGCACAGCCACCTTGCGGATGATAAAGTTCGTCTCAGACATGTCTGCCCCTGCTACTGCGGCCCGCTACGGCCGGACCGCTCACCTCCTCCACAGCCTTCACGCCGCGGAGGGCTTGCCGTCGGCCGTGGCGCTCATGCCCGCCACCACGAACGGAACCACGTGCTTGACGATCAGATCCGGGTCGCGAGCCGAGACGGCGGAGCGACCGAAAAGCTTCAAGATGTCGTTGCCGGCGAATGCGTGAAACATCACGCTGAACCCGAGGTGCAGCCGCCAAGCGATCTCTTCGCTCAAGAGTCGCGGCAGCGCGCGCCCGAGTGCGTCGGTGTAGCGGGTCACGAGGTGACCCCAGTCGCGCGAGAGCTTCTCGCGCAGCTGACGGTGGTTCTCCACCAGCACGCGCGAGAACAGGCGCACGAACATCACACCGCCGCGCGAGGGATCCTTCGAGAGCGCGAATGCCGGACGCACGTAGCACATCACCACCGACTCGACATCGATCGTCCCCTGCCCTGCGGCCACCCGCGCCTCGAGCGCATCGAGCTCGTGCAGGCACTCGCGGGCCCACGGGGCGAAGCGACGTGCGAACACCGCTTCGAACAAGGCGTTCTTGGAGCGAAAGTGGTAGTTCACCGCGGCCAGATTGACTGCTGCCTGCTGCGTAATCTGGCGCAGCGAGGTCGCCTCCAGCCCGAACTCTACGAACAGCCGCTCGGCCGCATCGAGGATGCGCGTGGCGGTCTCGGAATACTTCGGCTCGAGGCAGGAATCGTCGATGAATGACGGGGTTGACTTCACCGGCCCTCCAGCTCAAACAAACGTTTTAAACGTACATTTATTTCATATCCAGGTCAAGCCGGATCAGAGCCTGCGACTTCATCCCAGCCGCCCCGCCGCGCCGCATCGAGCAGACGCGCGGCGGGCCGCCAGCGCTGACCATGGCTCGGCGCCAGTCGCTCGAGGGTCGCGATGACCTTCTCGAGCCCGTCCCGCTCGGACCAGTACATCGGCCCACCCTTGTAGGCGGGGAAGCCGTAGCCGTGGACGTACACCACGTCGATGTCGCCCGGCCTGCTGGCGATGCCCTCGGCGAGGATCTTCGCCCCTTCGTTGACCAGCGGATGCAGCAGGCGGGTGAGGATCTCCTCATCGGCGATGGCGCGCCGCTCAATCCCGAGCTCGCGTGAGACCGACTCGATCAGCTCGAGCGCCTCGGGATTGTGCAGCCGCCGGCCGCCCTCGTAGCGGTAGAAGCCCTGGCCGCTCTTGCGCCCCAGGCGCCCCTGAGCGGCCATGCGCTCTAGGATCGGCGACCAGCGCTCATCGGCGGGCAGGATGCGGTTGCGACGGATCGCCCAGCCCACATCGTTGCCCGACAGATCGCGCATCGCGAGCGGACCCATGGCGAAGCCGAACGACTCGATCACCGCGTCGATCTGCTCGGGCGTCGCCCCCTCCTCCAACAATCGCTCCGCTTCCGCCCCGTAGTATTGCAGCATGCGGTTGCCGATGAATCCGTCGCAGTTGCCCGCGAGCACCGGGATCTTGCCGAGGCGCTTGGCGAGGGCCATCACGGTGGCGAGCGTCTGCGGGGAACTCCCCGTGCCGCGCACGTTCTCCATCAGCTTCATCACGTGCGCCGGACTGAAGAAATGCGTGCCGACGACCTGCTGCGGCCGGCCGGTCGAGGCGGCCAGCCGGTCGATGTCGAGGGTCGAGGTGTTGCTGGCGAGGATGGCGTGCGGCGGGGTGTTCCGATCGAGCCGCTCGAACACCTCGCGCTTCAACGCCGGATCCTCGAACACCGCCTCGATGGCGATATCGACCTCGCCGAGCGCTGCATCGCCGCTCGCCCCGCGGATCAGCCCGAGTGCGGCCTCGGCCTGCTGTGCGGTGAGCCGGCCGCGCTCGACGCTCTCGCGGTACAGCTCGCGGACGCGGCTCAAGCCGCGTTCGAGCGCCACGTCCGTCGCATCGAGCAGCGTGACCGGGATTGCCGCGTTGGCGAAGCACACCGCGATGCCCGCCCCCATGGTTCCGCCACCCACCACCGCGGCGCTCCGGATTGGCGCGGGCGCGACGTCAGGCCCGACGCCGGGAATCTTCCGCGCCTCCCGCTCGGCGTGAAACAAGTGCATCAGCGCCTTGCGTTGCGGACTGTCGCGACATTCGAGGAAATACTGGCGCTCGAGTCGAAAGGCCTCCTCGCGCGGTCGCGTGCAGGCGGCCTCGATCGCATCGACGATCCGACCCGGGGCGAGCTGACCGCGGTACTTG
>JAJXZV010000218.1 GCA_021779875.1 Pseudomonadota bacterium | reverse complement strand
CGCGCCGGCTCGGCGACGCGCCGGTCGCCGGCTCGCGGGTCGGCGTGCCCCGGCCCGGGCAGCTCGAGTTCTTCGGCGACGCGGGCTACGCCGCCGCGTTCGCCGAGGCCATCGCGCGGCTGCGCACGCTGGGCGCGACCGTGGTGGAGATCGACTTCACGCCGTTCCTCGAGGCCGCGCGCCTGCTGTACGACGGACCGTGGATCGCCGAGCGCTACGCCGCGGTCGGCGCCTTCATCGACGCGCATCCGCAATCGGTGCACCCGGTGACCCGCCAGATCATCGACGGCGGCAAGGGCCCGAGCGCGGTCGCCGCCTTCGAGGCCGGCTACCGGTTGACGGCATTGAAGCGCGCCGCCGAGGCCGCGTGGCGCGACGTCGACCTCATCGTCACGCCGACCGCCGGCACCGTGTACACCCTCGCGCAGGTGCAGGCCGATCCGATCCGCTTGAACAGCCGCCTCGGCCACTACACCAATTTCATGAATCTGTTCGATCTGACGGGCGTCGCCTGCCCGGCGGGCGCCCGCCCCGACGGCCTGCCCTTCGGCGTGACGCTGGTCGGTCCGACGGCCGCCGAGCGCGCCCTGCTGCGCGTCGCGGCGCACCTGCAGCGGGCCTGCTCGCCCACGCTCGGCGCCCTGGGCACGCCCGTCCCGCCGCTCGAAGCCGCCGAGGCATCGGGTCCCTTCGCCGATCGGACCGCGCCCGACGAAGGCGCGCCGGCATCGACCCGCCTCGCGGTCTGCGGGGCGCACATGCAGGGCCTGCCGCTCAACGCGCAGCTGACCCGACGCGGCGCCCGCCTGCTCGAACGCACGCGCACCGCGCCGGCCTACCGGCTGTACGCCCTGCCCGGTCCGGCGCCCCGGCGGCCCGGCCTCGTCCGGGTCGCCGACGGCGGCGCGAGCATCGAGGTCGAGGTGTGGAGCCTGCCGACGCGCGAGCTCGGCGGATTGCTCTGCGAGATCCCCGCGCCGCTCGGGCTCGGACGGGTCGAGCTCGCGAACGGCGACCTGGTCACCGGATTCATCGGCGAGGCCTATGCCGCGCACGGCGCCGCCGACGTCACCGCCTTCGGCGGCTGGCGCGCCTATCTCGACTCGCGTCGGTCCGCCGCAGGCTGACCCGGGCAGGCAAGTAGTTTATCCTCGCGGCTTCATCGATCCGCTGAAGCGTGAGGAGCGTCCGTGAATCAAGATCGTATGGGATGGCTGGTTGGTCTGTACCTGGCGCTCGCGCCCCTCGCGGCCTCGGCCGCCGCCGAGCCGCCGGCCGGCGGCGACAAACCGGCCGCCCGATCCGAGCCCTTCAAGGCCGAGTCGACCAGCAGCAACGGCACGGTGACCGTGGGCGGCCGCAAGATCGCCTACGAAGCGGTCGCCGGCACCCTGGTGGTGCACCCGAAGGACTGGGACGACGTGCCGCACGACGCCGCCGCCGACGCGCACGCCAAGGACGCGGGGGAGGAGGCCAAGAATCCCACCGCGGTCGCCTCGATGTTCTACGTCGCGTATTTCAAGTCCGGCGGCGGCGTGCGGCCCGTGACCTTCATCTACAACGGCGGACCGGGCTCGGCCACGCTGTGGCTGCACATGGGCGCCTTCGGACCGCGGCGCGTGGTCACGGCCAGCGACACGCACACCCCGGCCGCGCCCTACCAGATCGCCGAAAACCCCTACAGTCTGCTCGACGCGAGCGATCTCGTGTTCATCGACGCTCCCGGAACGGGCTTCAGCCGCGTGGCCGGCAAGGACAAGGAGAAGGCGTTCTTCGGCATCGATCCGGACGCGCACGCGTTCGCGGAGTTCATCTCCCAGTTCCTCACCAAGTACGGGCGCTGGAATTCGCCGAAATATCTGTTCGGCGAGAGCTACGGCACGACCCGCTCGGCCGTGCTGATCAACGAGCTCGAGAACGAGCGGGCGATCGATTTCAACGGCGTGATGCTGCTGTCGCAGATCCTGAGCTTCGATCTGAGCGCCGACTCGCCGGTGCGCAATCCGGGCATCGACATGCCCTACGAGACGGTGCTGCCCACCTACGCGGCGACCGCCTGGTATCACCACAAGCTGCCCGGCGGGCACGCCGACCTGAAGGCCTTTCTCGCCGAAGTCGAGGGCTTCGCGATGGGCGAGTATGCCCAGGCGCTCGCCGCCGGATCGGAGCTCGACCCGGCGCGCCGCGAGGCGATCGCGCAGAAGCTGCACGACTACACGGGCCTGCCGGTGGACTACATCCGCAAGGCGGACTTGCGCATCGACGGCGGCGAGTTCCGCCAGACCCTGCAGATCGCGGACGATCTCGCGACCGGACGGCTCGACTCCCGGTTCTCGGGACCGACGCTCGACCCATTGAGCCAGCGCGCCGAGTACGATCCCCAGGCGAGCGCGCTCGCCTCGGCTTACGTCTCGGCGTTCAACGACTATGCGCGCAAGGACCTGCACTTCGCGGCGCAGGAAGCCTTCAAGCCGTCGATTCCCCTGTACATGACCTGGGATGCGTCGCACCGCCAGCCGGGTCAGCCGGCGGGCGTGCGCTCGGGCCGCCAGGGCGCGAACGTCATGCCGGACCTCGCGAACGCGATGAAGCGCAACCCGAACCTGAAGGTGCAGCTGAACTACGGCTACTTCGACCTGGCCACGCCCTTCTACCAGGGCATCTACGAGATGCACCACCTGCCGATGCCGGCGAGCCTGCAGAAGAACATCGAGTACCGCGCCTACGAGTCCGGCCACATGGTCTACGCGGTCGAGTCGGCGCTCGCCGAACTGCACCGCAACGCCGTGGAGTTCATCGACAAGACCAGCAACCTGCCTAAGTGACCGGGGGCGCGCCGCCCAGCAGCCGCACCTCCCGCTGCGGGAATGGGATGTCGATGCCGCGGCGGCGCAGTTCCTCGACGAGGCGCAGATTGAGCTCGCCGACGATTGCGCCGTAATCGCCGACCGCCACCCAGGGCTTCACGGCGATCTGCACGGCGGAATCGGCGAGCGCGGCGACCTGAATCACGGCCGCGGGCTCGGCAAGCACGCGGGGGTTGGCCTGCACGAGGCCGCGGATCGCCTCGAGCGCCGCCGTCAGGTCGGCGCCATAGGCGACGCCCACGCCGATCTCGGCCTGGCGGATGCGCCCGTAATTGTGCAGGATTTCGCCCACCACCTTGCGGTTCGGCACGACGATGCGCGAGCGGTCGGCATGCGTCAGCACGGTCGAGAACAGCGTGATGGCATCCACCTGGCCCTCGACGCCCGCGACGCCCACGTACTCACCGACCTTGTAGGGCTTCGTGAAGATGATGGTGAGGCCGGCGACCACGTTGCTCAGCACGCCCTGTGTCGCGAGCGCGATGCCGGCCCCTGCGACCCCCAGACCCGCGATCAGCGGCAGCAATTCGACGCCCAGATTCTGCAGCGCCATGATGACGAACAGCCCGAGCACCAGTACGCGCGCCACCCGCGCGAGCAGCATGCGCACCGGCGGCTCGAGGTCCAGTCGATGCAGGCCGCGCGCCGCGGCTCGCGCCACCCAGCCGGCGGCGAAGCCGCCCGCCGTCATGATGAGCGCCGCGGCCAGCAGCTTTGGGCCGAATCTCAGGGCAAGATCGATGAGCGTGCCCTTCACCTGCGCGAGCGAATCGAGTTGGTTGCCCATGAGTCCCCTGGGTCTCGTTCCACTTCCTTGCTGGAATCACCCGGCAAAGTATACGCGACCCGCACGCACCCCGTGACGATGCACGGTCACTGCAGGTAACCTGCGTGCACATCCACCAGGAGGCGCCATTTTGAAACCGAACATGCCCGCCACGATCTGCCTGCTCGCGCTCGCCACCGCCCCGCACGCCCAGGACACCGCCGCGGTGATCGAGCGGCAGGCGCCCGCCCTGCTCGACACCTACAAGGACCTGCACGCGCATCCGGAGCTGTCGCACCACGAGGAACGCACCTCCGCGGTGCTCGCCAAGGGCCTGCGAGCCGCCGGCTACACGGTCGCCGAGCACGTCGGCCGCTATCCGGACGGTTCGCGCGCCTTCGGCGTCGTCGGTGTCTTGAAGAACGGGCCCGGCCGGACGCTGCTGATCCGCGGCGACATGGACGCGCTGCCCATCGTCGAGGAGACCGGCCTGGCGTACGCCAGCCGCGTGGTCACCAAGTACCCCGATGGCCGTGAGGTCGGCGTGATGCACGCCTGCGGGCATGACGTGCACACCACGGTGCTGCTCGGCACCGCGCAGGCGCTCGCCGCCACGCGCGCATCCTGGCACGGCACCGTCATGATCGTCGGCCAGCCGTCGGAGGAGACCATCGACGGCGCCAAGGCCATGCTCGCCGACGGCCTGTACGAACGCTTCGGCCGGCCGGACCAGATCATCGGCCTGCATGACACCAACACCATGCCGGCCGGCGCGGTCGGCATACTCGGCGGATTCGCGCAGGCGAGCTCGACCTCGATCGACGTGGTCATCCACGGCATCGGCAGCCACGGCTCGGCGCCCCAGCTCGGCCGCGACCCGGTGACGCTCGCGGCCTACTACGTCGCCCAGATCCAGACCATCGTCAGCCGCGAGGAGGATCCGCAGGACCCCTCCGTGGTCACCGTCGGCACCATCCACGGCGGCACCAAGCGCAACATCATCCCCGACGAGGTCAGACTCGAGCTCACCACGCGCTCCTTCTCGGACAAGAGCCGCCAGGTCATCATCGACGGCCTTAAGCAGATCGCCGCGGGCATCACGGCCTCCGCCGGCCTGCCGCCCGACAAGGCCGCCACCGTCACCGTGCTCGAGGACGAATCCACGCCCGTCGAGTACAACGACCCGGCGCTGTCCGCCGAGGTGCACGACCTCCTGGTCAAGGCGCTCGGGGCGGAGCACGTGCTGCCCGTCGAGAAGACCATGGGCAGCGAGGACGTCGGCGTGTTCGGCATGAGCGCCGATCTGAAGCGCCACGAGATCCCGGTCGCCTACTTCCGGCTCGGCGCCATGGATCCGCAGAAGTTCGCCGCGGCCGAGGCCGCCGGCAAGCGCCTGCCGGGTCCGCACAACAGCCGCTTCGAGCCGCTGGCTCAGCCCACGCTGCGCACCGGCGTCACGGCGCTGACCGCGGTGGCTGCGGGACTGCTGCAGTAGCCGCGTCGGGCTGAGCGCCGCTGGTCGAACGGTAATCGAGCGGTCCGAACGGCACCGTCTGCCGCTCGCTCGGCAGGTCTTCGGCCGTCCAGCCGCCGCCGAGCGCCCGGAACAAGAACACCCCGGCCTGCAATTGCCGGGTGCGCAGCTGCACCTCCGCGGTCTGCGCCGTCAGCGCCTGCACCTGCGCCACCGCCACGCTTAGGTAGTTGTCGAGCCCCTGCTCATAGAGCATGTTGGCGATCGACAATGCCTGGTCCGCCTGCACGCTCGCCTCGTGCTGCTGCGCCACCTCGGTCTCGAGTCGCTGCGTCTGCGCGATGCCGTCCTCCACCTCCTGAAAGGCGGCCAGCACCGTGGCCCGAAAGTGATCGCGCGTTTGCGCATAGAGCGACCAGGAGCGCCGCAACTGCGCCCGGCGCAGCCCGCCCTCGAACAGCGGCAGCATGGCGCCCGCGCCCACCGACCAGAGCTCGTTCGGCAAGCTGAGCAGATTGAAACCGCTGTCCTGAAAGCCGCCCGTCGCCCCGAAGATGACGTGCGGATAGAAGGCGGCGCGCGATACGCCGATCGCCGCGTTCGCCGCGGCCATCTGCCGTTCGACACTCGCGATGTCGGGTCTGCGCTGCAGCAGCTCCGAGGGCACCCCCACCGGGATCGTCGGCGGCGCCAGCCCCGGTGCATCGACCGGCGCGATCGCGAAGTCGCTCGGATTCGCGCCCACGAGCGCCGCCACGGCATGCTCCAGCAGATCGCGCTGCAAGGCGGCTTCACTCTCCTGTGCCTGCGCGGTACCGAGCTGGCTCGCCGCCCGCGCCAGATCGAGGCCCGAGGCGATCCCGCCGTTCCAGCGCAGGCGCGTGATCTCGACCGCCTTGCGATACGCCGTGATCGCACGGCGCAGCACGTCGAGCTGCTGATCGAGCCCGCGCAGGCCGATGTAATCGGCGGCCAGCTCCGCCTGCAGGCTCAACCGGGCGGTGGCCAGATCGGCGGCGCTCGCCTGGGCGAGGCGCTGCTGCTCCAAGGCGCCGTTGCGGATCGCGTCCCAGAAATCCGGCTCCCAGGAGGCCATGCCCGCGATCAGGTTCGAGGCCTCCTCATCGGCACCGGCGCTGCTGCGAAAAAGCCGGTGCGCGGATTGCCTGTTCTTGGAGATCAAGCCGTTCGCCCCGACTTGCGGGTAGAGCGCGGACTGCGCTTCGGCCACGAGATCGCGCGCCTGTTCGAACGCCTCGGCGGCGGCCTGAAGCGTCGGATTCTCCCGGCGCTGCCGGTCCTCCAAACGGTCCAGATCGGGATCGTCGAACACCGTCCACCAGTCCCCCGCCGGCGGCATTTTTGCCTCCGGGTCGACCGCGTGGAAGGGCGCGCTGCCGCGGTACGATGCCGGCAGGATGAACTGCGGCGGCTCGTACTTGGGCGCCAGATCGCAGCCCGCCACGGCCGCGACACCCAGCACCACCAGCAGCTTCGCGGCACGTGAGCTCATGGGGCGGGAGCGCGCCCCTCCGCGGCCGGAGCGCTGACCGACGAGTAGCCCTCCATGGGCGTGACCGGGCGGACCTCCTGCCCTTCGAACAGCCCGGCCGCCGGATTGTTCACCACCTGGTCGCCGGCGGCCACGCCGCTCGTGACCTGCACGAATTGACCGAGGTTCTGGCCGAGCGTGACCGATCGCAGGTGAATCCGATTCCGAGCATCCACCGTGGCGACCTGCGGCCCCGCGGCGCGAAAGATCAGCGCCTGCTCGGGCATGGTCGGAATCGCCGGATCGGTCGGCAGCTCGAAGGTGACGTCCACGTAGGTGCCGGGCCACAGGGCTGCACCGGGATTCTCGACGACCAGTTCGGTCACGGCGGTGCGCGTGTTGGGGTCGAACGCCTTCGCCGTGGTCAGGAATTTCGCCTCGATCGCCTGGTCGGGGCGCGACGGCAGATGGATCGCGGCCTTGATGCCGGCCCCGATGCCGCTCGCGTAGTCCTGCGGAACCGCGACGAACACGCGCAGGCGATGCACGTCGGCGACGGTGAACAGAGCTCTCGAGCGGTCGTGATTGCCCGCTTCGCCGCCGGCGGCGTTGACATAGCTGCCGACGTCGGCGAGCCGCGCGGTCACCACCCCGTCGAACGGCGCCACCACCCGCTTGAACGCCTCCAGAGCCGAATAGCGCGCCACTTCCTGCTCGGCGGCCTCCATTTGCGCCTTGCCGGCGGCCGCCCCCGCCACCTGCACGTCGACCTCCTGCTTCGACACGGCCGGCGTGCCGGCGAGCGCCTGCCACCGTGCGGCGGTCGACAGCGCGAGCCGGTATTTCGCCTCCGCCACCCGCAGCTTGGCCTTGGCCGCGGCGTAATCGGCATCGAGTCCCGGCGTGTCGATGGTGGCGAGCAGCTGCCCGGTCTTCACGGCTGCGCCGTAGTCCGTCAGCCAGCTGTGCACGTAGCCCTCGACCTGCCCGAATATCGGCGCCTCGTACCAGGCGCGCACGGTGCCCGGAAGGCTGAGCGCCCGGGTCGGGGGGCCCCGCTCGATCCGGATGATCTGCACCGACGGCACCGACTGCTCCCGCGCGACGCGCCGCAGCGTCACCAGCGCCTGCCGGCGTTCGAGGATGCCGTAGAGCACCAGTATGCCGAGCAACACCAGTACGCCGGCGATCGTTACCTTGCGGCGGTTCATGCGGCGTCTCCTTCGGCGGCCCCTTCGGCGAGCGGTTCGTGATGCAACAGCGCAAACACGCACGGCACGAACATCAGGGTGGCGAAGGTCGCCACCGTCAGCCCGCCGATCACCGCACGCCCGAGCGGCGCATTCTGGGAATTCGACAGCGACATCGGCAGCATGCCGATGATCATTGCGAGCGCCGTCATCAGGACCGGCCGCAAGCGGGTGTAGCCCGCGGCCACCGCCGCATGCACGGCATTGCGATGATGCACGAATTCCTCCCGCGCGAACGAGACCACCAGGATCGAGTTCGCCGTGGCGGTGCCCATGCACATGATGGCGCCGGTCAGGGCGGGCACGGACAGCCGCGTGTGGGTCAAGAACAGCGCCCAGACGATGCCGGTCAAGGCCCCGGGCAGCGCCGTGATGATGATGAACGGATCCAGCCAGGACTGGAAATTCACGACGATCACGAGATAGACCAGCAGGATCGCCAGCACCAGTCCCGACAGCAGCTGCACGTAGGCATCCCGCATCGTGACCGCCTGGCCGCGCACGTGCACCAACGCGCCGCCGGGGACCTCGCTCTTCAGGTCCCCGAGCACCCGTTCGACCGCGGCGCTCACGGCGCCCAGATCGCGCCCCTGGGTGCTCGCGAAGACGTCGACCACCGGCATGATGTCCCGATGCGACACCACGAGCGGCCGCCCCGTCTGCGTGATGTCGCTGAGGCCGCCCAGGATCTCGACGCCCTTGCCGCTCGGATCGCCGTCGCCGCGATCGATCGGTATGGTCTGCAGATCGTTCATCGAGGTCAGCTGCGTCTGCGGAGTCTGCAGGTTCACCAGATGCGACACGCCGGTCTGGCGGTCCAGCCAGTAGGTCGGCGCCACCTGCCCCGAGCCGGACAAGGTCGCCAGGGTGTTGTTGGCGATGTCGGACTCGGTGAGTCCGGCGCCGAGCGCGAAGGCACGGTGCGCGGACACCAGCAGGGTCGGCTGGTTGAGGGTCTGCTGCACGGTCGCATCCGCGAGCCCGGGCACCATGCGCAGCGCCGTGGCCAGGCGCTGCGCGTAGGCCATGTTCGTCTGCACGTCGCGTCCCACGATCTGCACGTCGATCGGTGCGGGCAGGCCGAAATTCAAGATCTTCGCGGTGATGTCGCCCGGCAGGAACGTGAAGGTCGTGCCGGGGAACAGCCTGGACAACGACTCGCGCAAGGCCGCCCGGTAGTCGTCGACCGGGGACGCCTGGTCGTAGAGGCTGATGGTGACGTCGCAGTCCTGCGGCCCGATGGTGCCGCTGGCGCTGTAGGCCTGATTGATGCCGCTGCTCGGCAAGCCGCAGTTGTTGATCACGTTCTCGACCTTGCCCGGCAGCGTGCGCCGCACCGCGGTGTCCACCAGCGCCGCGACCTTGCTCGCCTCCTCCAGGCGCATCCCCACGGGGGCGCGAAAATGCATGTCGATCTCCCCCGATTTGATGCCCGGAAAGAAGTCCTGCCCGAGCCACGGCACCAGCAGGAGCGAGGCCGCCGCGACGGCGAGGAACGCGACGATGAACTGCTTGCGCCGCTCGACGGCGGCGGTCAACCATTCGCGATAGCCCTCCCGGAAGCGATGGAAGCGCCGCTCGAAACCCGCCTGGAACCGCCCGAAGGGTCCCTTGGGCGCATGCCCGGCCGCGCCGGCCTGCGCGACCTGGCCGCGCAGCATGTAGGCCGCCATGGTCGGCACCAGGGTGCGCGACAGGATGAACGAGGCGACCATCGCGAAGATGATCGCTTCCGCGAGCGGCACGAACAAATACCCGGCAATGCCGGACAGTTGAAAGAGCGGCAGCCAGACGATGCAGATGCACAGCGTGGAGACGAAGGTCGGGACCACGATTTGATTGGCGGCATCGATGATCGCCTGCTCCAATTCGAGGCCGTGCTCGAGGTGCGCGTCGATGTTCTCGATCATGACGGTCGCGTCATCGACCAGAATGCCCACCGCCAGCGCCAGGCCGCCCAGCGTCATGATGTTGATCGTCTGGCCGAACCACGACAGCGCCATGATCGAGCACAGGATCGAGAGCGGGATCGACGTGGCCACGATCAGGGTCGAACGCGCGGAGCCGAGGAACAGCAGCACCACCAGTCCGGTCAGCAAGGCCGCCGTCACCATCTCCTGGACGACGTCCTGCACCGCGCCGCTCACGAACGTGGATGCGTCGCTCAACGTCGTGATCTTCACGCCGGGCGGCAATGTCTTCTCGATCTCCGGTATCTTCGCCTTGACCCCCGCGACGACCGCGAGCGTGGAGGCGTCCCCGGCCTTGAGGATCTCGAGAAGCACGGCCTGTTGTCCGTGCACCAATACGGCGTTGCTCTGCGGCGGTCCGCCGAGATGCACGTTGGCCACGTCCCCCACGGTGACCACGGCGCCGTTCGCCTGCTTGATGGGCAGGCGATTGAAGGTCGAGACGTTCACGGGCGAGGCGTTCGTTTCGACCAGGAAGTCGATGGTGCCGATCTTCTGATCGCCCGCCGGCAGCACGATGTTCTGCTTCGCGAGCGCGCGGGAGACGTCCTGCGCCGACAGCCCGTGAGCGAGCAGCTTGCGCTGATCCAGATCGACCTGCACATAGCTCGGTGTGCCGCCGTAAGGGGCGGGAATCGCCACGCCCGGAACCGCGACCAGCCCCGGTCGGATCAGATTCGAGGCCAGATCGTACAGCTGCGATCCGGTCATCCCTTCGGCGGATACCTGCAGCGCGAGCACCGGGACCGAGGACGCGTTGTAGGACAGCACTTCCGGCGGAGTGATTCCGGCGGGCAGCTGCTTGAGCACCGTCTGCGAGATCGCGACCACTTGCGCCTGGGCCGCCGCGACGTCGGTGCCCGGCTGGAAGAAGATCTTGACGATGCCCCGGCCGTAGAGCGATTGGCTCTCGATGTGCTCGATGTTGCCCACGGTCGTGGTCAGCGACCGCTCGTAGTAGTAGATCACCCGGCCCGACATGTCCTCCGGCGTCAGGCCGTTGTACGTCCAAACGACGGCCACCACCGGAATGCGGATGTTCGGG
>JAJXZV010000213.1 GCA_021779875.1 Pseudomonadota bacterium | reverse complement strand
TCGTCGATCACCAGGACCTTGAGTCCCGCCAGTTTGGGCTTGCCGACGGCTGTGCTGCTGTGCATGGGACTGGACCTGGTCTCGTGCGTAGGTACCGGAATCTCGTGGCTTTTTAACATATCCACGGCGAGCAAGCCACGGTATGCGCTCACGATTTCGCGGCATTCCGGGCACGGCGACGGTGGCCTGGTTCACAGTTTGCAAAGGCGGCCGTGGCGGCGCATCGGCTACACTGCGCCGCTCGACCCGCACTACCCGAGGTTGCGCGCACCATGAACAGTCCCGGACCCAGGCGCCTCGTGGTGATCATGGACCCGATCGCCTCGATCAAACCGGCCAAGGACAGCACGCTCGCGATTCTCCTGGCCGCCAAGGCGCGGGGATGGCAGCTCCACTACGCCACGCTCGACGATCTGTGGCTGCTCGACGGCGTCGCGCATGCGCGGCTCGCCCCGCTCGACGTGTTCGACGATCCGTCGACCTGGTTCCGGCTGGGCGAGCCGGCCGCCGCCCGGCTCGGCGAGTACGACGTCATCTTGATGCGCAAGGATCCTCCGTTCGACACCGAATACGTCTACGCCACCTACATCCTGGATCGCGCCGAGAGCCAGGGGGCGCTGGTCTGCAACCGGCCTAGGGGACTGCGCGACATGAATGAAAAAGTCTATACGGCCTGGTTTCCAGAATGCTGTGCGCCGACTCTCATCACCCGCGACATGCGGCACATGGCGCGGTTCCTCGAGGAGCACGGCAAGGCCGTGTGCAAGCCCCTGCACGGCATGGGCGGACGGTCCATCTTCGTGCTGGAGCACGGGGACAAGAATCGCAACGTGGTCTTCGAGACCCTCACGGACTACGGCCGGCAGTTCGCCATCGTACAGCGCTACCTGCCCGAGATCGTCACGGCGGGCGACTGCCGCATCCTGCTCGTCGACGGCGAACCCATCCCGTTCGCACTGCAGCGCATTCCGACCCCCGACGACAACCGCGGCAATCTCGCCGCCGGCGCCCGGGCCGAGAGCCGGCCGCTCAATGCGCGCGACCGCTGGCTGTGCTCCATCATCGGGCCAAAATTGCGCGCCGCCGGCATGTATTTCGTCGGCCTGGACGTGATCGGCGATTACGTCACCGAGATCAACGTGACCAGCCCGACCGGCATTCGCGAACTAAACAAGAAGCACGGTGTCGACATCGGAGGTACGCTGATGGACGCCCTGGCCGGCCACCTGAACGCCGCGTGAACGTGAATTCCTCAGAAATCGAGCTGCCGGCGGGGCTGCCTCCCGCCGGCGACCGCATGTTGACCACCATCTTCATGGCGGCGTTGATCCATGCCATCGTGATCCTGGGAGTGACCTTCGGATATCAGCGCAACTCGGGCGACGGCGGTGCGGCCGGACTCGAGGTGGTCCTGGTGAACGACCAGGCGCAGGACGCGGCGGCCAATCCGCACGCCCGGTATCTCGCGCAGCGGACGCAGATCGGTTCCGGCACGTCAGCGGCCGGGGAACGCACGCGGATCCCGAAGTCCTCGCTCCTGCCGGTCGACCGGCCGGGACTGCCGAGCGGCGAGGGCGTCGGCGCACAGCAGGCCGCCGCGTCCGAGGGCGGCCAGGAACTGGTGGCGGCCCCGAACGGCTCGGTCAGGATCCTGTATTTCGCGGCGCCCGCGGCGGCCGACCGCTACTCCCAGATGCCGCTGCTGCTCGAGAAGCGGCCGGATCTCGGCATCAGCCCGAACGATGACGGGGTGGAATTGCGGCTGCGCGGCGAATCTCGCCGCCAGCTCTGGATCGCGGCCGACACCCGCGAATCGGACGTCGCCGCCTACCTGGATGGGTGGCGCCGCAAGGTCGAGCGCGTCGGCACGATGAATTTTCCGGACGTTGCGCGCCGCCAGAACCTTTCCGGCACGCCGGTCATCGAGGTGACCATCGGCGCCGACGGCAGGCTCCTGCGCGCCGCCGTGAAGCGCGGCAGCGGGCACGCCGAACTCGACGAGGCGGCGATGCGCATCCTGAAGCTCGCGGCGCCGTTCGACCGCTTCCCGGGCGATCTCGCGACCCGCCACGATGCAATCCGCATCGCCTACGAGTGGCAGTTCCTCGAGGGAGCCTCGCAGGGTACGAGCGTCTCGTACGCCCCGCCGCCCACGCCATGAGCAACCCCGGTTATCTGTCCAACCAGCTGCTGATCGCCATGCCGAGCATGACGGATCCGAATTTCTCGCAGACCGTCGCGCTGATCTGCGAGCATGGACCGCGCGGCGCGCTCGCCCTGATCCTCAACAAGCCGTTGACGATGCGCATGGGCGAGATCTTCGAGCAACTCGAGATCGAGCTGGCCGACGGCCCCCTGCGCGACCGGCCGGTGCTGCGCGGCGGCCCGATGCAGACGGACCGTGGATTCGTGATCCATCGGGCCCAAGGGAAGTGGGACTCGACCCTCGAGATCTCCGGTGACCTGCACGTCACCACGTCGCGGGACATCCTCTGCGCCATGGCCCGCGGCGCGGGTCCCGAGAATGCCCTGGTCGCGCTCGGCTACGCGGGCTGGGATGGCGGTCAGCTCGAGGAGGAGATCCGCGCCAACGCCTGGCTGAACGCGCCGGTCACCACCGAGATCCTCTTCGATCTGCCGTTCGAGGCGCGGTGGCAGGCGGCGGGGCGGCTCCTGGGCGTGGAGTTGACCCGGATCAGCCCGTTGAGCGGCAATGCCTGAGCAAGCCGACGGCGGGCCGCGGCTCGTCATCGCGTTCGACTACGGCTTGCGCAGGATCGGCGCC
>JAJXZV010000413.1 GCA_021779875.1 Pseudomonadota bacterium | reverse complement strand
TCCGATTCGTTGGGCACCGCGACCGTCATCACCAAGGACATCACCGTCAGCGGCAATCGCTTCGGCGGCACGCTCAACCAGGTCAGCGAGACCTATCGCGAGCACTCCCGGCCGTTGATGACGCCGGACGAGTGCAAGCGCCTCCGGCCGCCAAAGAAAGACACCACCGGAAAGATCATCGAGGGCGGCGACGTCATCCTTCTGCGCACCGGCCTCAATCCGATCTTCGCGCGCCAGATCCTGTATTTTCAGGACCCCTACTTCGCGCGGAAGGCCGGCATCCCGGCCCCGGCGGACCTGGGCCAGGCCCGCCGGCCCTCGGCCGGCGCCCCGGCAGCGCCCGAGGTGGTGGCATGATCGGCCGCACCGCAGCGGGCCTCGGCGCCTTCCTGATCGCCGGCGCGGTCCTGGCCGGCGGGGACTACGCCCACACCGCCGGCTACCGCCTGAACACCACGCCGTCGCTGCCCATGGGGCTATGGCGGCAGACCTCGAGCGCGCCAGCGCGCCTCGCGCGGGGCCAGGTGGTGACGTTCTGTCCGCCGGCGACGGCGTCCTTCGAACTCGGGCGCCACCGCGGCTACATCGCGCCTGGTGGTTGCCCGAGCGGCCTTGAGCTCATGATGAAGCCGATCGCGGCGCTGCCCGGCGACACCGTGACGGTCTCGACGGCGGGGATCGCCGTGGACGGGACGCCGATCGCCAACTCGCGGCCGCTGTCCCACGACGACGAAGGCCGGCCGCTCCGCGCCATGGCAGCGGGCAACTACACGGTGCCCGCCGGCGAAATGTGGCTGGTCTCGAGCTTCAACCCCCGCAGCTACGACAGCCGGTATTTTGGGCCGGTGCCGATCGCCGCCGTCCGCGCCCGGGTCCATCCCGTTCTCACGGACGACACCCCGTGATCCCACTGCCTTTCATCGCCGCGTGCGCGCCCGCGAACGTCGCGCCGCAGACCATCGCGGCGATCGTCAGGGTGGAGAGCGGCGGCGATCCCCTGGTGCTGCATATCAACGCGGGCGCCGACGGCATCCTGATCCACCCGACCGGCCTCGCGAACGCACTTTCGATCGTCAAGCGCGCGACCTCGGCGGGGGCATCGGTCGATATCGGGTTGATGCAGGTAAACACCGCCAATGTCGGAAAGCTCGGCTACACGATCGAGCAGATGTTCGACCCCTGCACGAACATCAGGGCCGGCGCGATGGTCCTTTCCGCCGACTACAGCGGCGCTCTCGGCGTTGCACCGGCAGGGCAAAAGGCCCTGCAAGCCGCACTCTCTGCCTACAACACCGGCAATTATCATTCCGGATTCATCAACGGCTATGTCGCGCACTACTACGGCGGCGCTGCCGGCACAGCCGCGGCGCCTCCCGATCCTCTCACGGCGGGCACGACCGTTTTTCGCAGGAGCAGCCAGGATGCCAGCTTCGGAAGCGAGACCCCCATCGCCGTCCCCGGCCACTGGCCCGGCCGAGGTGGTTAGCAGGCTGCGGAAAAAGCCGGGTGAATTGGCAACGAGTGACGGAATCGAATCAGGGTTCAGACTTCGGCGAATCATTGTTGCGGTCCGGCGGACGTTCACGAATCAATCTGTCCGAGCCGACGGTCGGGGAGCGTTTTTCCGCAGCCTGTTAGGCCGGCGCCGGCGCCGATCATCTCCACCAACCCGGCGGACCTCGGCACGCCCGGCGCGATCGTTGAGGTCGATGCCGAAACGGTGGCCAGTATGGGCGTGTTCGAGGAAACCGCCCTCAGTGAGGCCGATGCCTGGAATGCCAACGCTGACATCGCAGCCGAGCAGCCGCCGAGGCCGAGCGTATCACCGGCTACATCCTCGGCCGCGGCCGGGAGCAGACCCAGGAGAAGGCGCCCCAGGATCGGGCCGTGGTGCCGTCATCCAGCGCGGAGGTGACCATGCCCGTTGAGGAGGAACAGGCGCCCGCGGCGCCCATGGCGGCCGAGCGCGTCTATCTCGCGGTGCCCTATGCGGAGAAGGACGCCGCCAAGGCGCTCGGCGCGCGATGGAACCGCACCGCGAAGGCTTGGTACGTACCACCAGGCGCGGACCTCGCCGAGTTTCAGCGGTGGATGCCGGCCGCCCAGGCACAGACCGCCGCGGTCGCGGAGGATCCTCGGGATGCTTTTGCCGAGGCCTTGCGGGCCGCCGGGTTCGAGCTCGGCGGCCCACCTGTCATGGACGGCCGCCTACAGCGGGCGCGGGTCATGGGTGACGCCGGCGCCCGGCGCAGCGGCGCCTATACGGGCTTCCTGGACGGCCGGCCGAGCGGGTTCATCCAGAACCACAGGACCGGCCTCAAGACGACCTGGACGGCCGCCCAGGCGCCGCGGGCCGTGGTTGACCGGGCGACCATGGCCGCCGAGGCGGCTGAGAAGCGCAAGCAGCGCGAGGCCGAGCTCGAAAAGCAATACCTGATCGCCGGCGAGAACGCCGAGCGGATATGGGCCTCGGCCGCACCGGCCGAGGCCCATCCCTATCTCACGCGCAAGGGTGTGCAGGCGCACGGTACCCGTGTTGCGACGCCCCTCACGATTGCCGAGGCGGATAGGCTCTACCCGCCCGAGGACGGCCGCCCAGGGCACGCCTACAGCGTTGGAGACCTGCTAGTCCCGGTGCACGGCCAGGACGGCGCCCTATGGACCCTGCAAGCCATCCGAGAGGATGGCCGCAAGGGGTTCGGCAAGGGCGGCCGGCTCGCCGGCGGCAGCTTCACGATCGGGGATCTGGACCAGGTCGGCCCCCTGGTGATCTCCGATGGCTTCGCGA
>JAJXZV010000401.1 GCA_021779875.1 Pseudomonadota bacterium | reverse complement strand
GCCGATCAGGAACGCCGGCAGTGCGGTGATTACGTCGGCGTCACCGTCGGCTGTGCCCTCGGCTTCATCGTCACTGGCCGCGGGAGCGACGGCCGCAGCCTCAGGCAACCCGGGCGTGCGGAGCGGCTCGGGCAACCAGCCGGTGGCGGCGAGCAGCCGCTCAGCCTCCTGCGCCATCTCCGGCTTCTTCAGGTGGTCGATCAGTTGCGCCGCGTGCTCGCCCTTCGCCTCGCGCACTGCCTCCAGGATGCGCGCCTTCGGCACCCGGCCGAGATAGGTCTCGACCGTCGGCACCCAGCCGGCCGCCGCCATGTCGAGACCGACCGCCTGGGCCAGCCGATCGGCGTGCGCCAGGGCGCCAGGACGGCGGTTCCAGGGTTCGTGCAGCGCGTTGATCGTAAGCGCCGCGCAATGCGCGAACAGCGCCGCGCGCGTGTCGGTGTCGAAGCCGACGAGCGCGTCCCAGAGCTCTCCCGACGGTGCCGGCAATTGCTTCACCCACGCCTCGTGCCGCACGTCGATGGCCTTGGCGGACGCGGTGTCGTTCAGTCCTGGAGCCTGGGTCCCGAACCCGGCGCTCTTGGCCTCGATCTCCAGGCACGTGTCGGCGGCGGGGCGATAGAACAGGCGCAGGCAGAGCGCGTGGAGCACGGCCAGGAACGCCGTGTCCCAGTCGTTCCCCAAGGCTTCGCGCAACGCGAGCGTCCGGTGTGCGGTGAGTTCCGTCATCAGCCGCTCGGGCAGCGGCTTCAGCCCCTCGTCCTCCTCAGGCACCTCGGCGGAGGGCTCCGTGGGCGTGATGGTCGTGGTCGAGCGTGCCTGCGTGGGCGACGGATCGCGATCGGTATCGGGCATGGTGCTGGCCGGCGCTGCCGGATGATCGGGATCGTCGGGCGCAGCCACCGGCGGCTCATTTTCGGGCCTCACGTAACCGCGCTCGACGCGCAGCGCGCCGTCACGGTCGATGCTGACGAAGACGCCGGCGCGGACGATGTCGGCGGGGTCGAATTTCGGCGGGCGGTTCTGGAATGCCTCGATCGCCGCTTCGATCTCGGTCAGTCGTGCCTCCACCGCCTCGGGCAGTTCGTCGGCCTCGCCATACTGCTCCTCCAGCGCGTCGTATTCGGTCTTCAGCGCGTCGAACTCCGCCTGTTCGGCCTCGGTGAGGGGATTGGTGGAGGGCAGCGGACGCAGCCCGTGCCGGTGGCCATAGGGGAAGTCCGGCGCGGCCTCGACCCATCTCCAGCCTTCGGCGCGGATGGCGTCGGCCTCCCGCGCCAGGCGCTCGGCCACCAGCCGGTCGAGCAGCGCCGGATCCTGCAACCAGCCGCCGTCGTCCTCCTGGAACAGGTCGCGCATCACGATGCCGCCTGCGGCTTCGTACGCCTCGGTGCCGACAAAACAGGCGCGCCGGTCGCTCGCGCGCACCGCGCCCTCGGTCAGCATGCGGCGGATGATGTGCGGCTCCTTGTTCCAGCCGCGCTGGATCGTCGCCCACACCTGTTCCTGCCGCGCGTGATCGTCGCTGACGCAGAACGCCATCAGCTGATCGAGCGTCATCGCGCTCTCGGCATAGGCGTCGAGCAGCACCGGGCTGGCGGCGGCGAGCTTGAGCCGCTGCCGGACCACCGCGGCGGTGACGCCGAACGCGGCGGCGATCTCCTCCTCGCCCTGGCCCTTTGTACGCAGCGTCTGGAAGGCGCGGAACTGGTCGAGCGGGTGCAGCGCCTCGCGGTCGGTGTTCTCGGCGAGGCTGTCCTCCTCGGCCATCCCGTCGGTCTTGACGATGCAGGGAATGGGCGCGGTCTTGGCCAGGCGCTTCTGCCGGACCAGCAGTTCCAGCGCCCGGAAGCGCCGTCCGCCGGCGGGCACCTCGAACATGCCGGTCTCGTTACCTTCGGCGTCGAGCACAGGGCGCACGCTCAAGCTTTGCAGCAGGGAACGCCGGGCGATGCTCTCGGCCAGCGCCTCGATCGAGACGCCGGCCTTCACGCGCCGGACATTGGCCTGGCTCAGGACGAGCTTGTTGAACGGGATGTCCCGGGACGGGTTCAGGACGATCTTCTGGGTCGCAGCCATCGGGGTGATCTCCGCGACGGGCCGGCCGGGAGCCTCTCTCCCAGCCCCTCGACCCGTCGCGAAAATCCCCTCCGCCCTCTCGCTCTCGGCGGCGGCACGCGCCTCAGGCGTTGGGGGCATCCGCCGCCGGTTCCGGCAGGTTGACCACCTCGGCGCCGGCGGCGCGGTAGGCCGCCGCGACGGCTGCCAGGGGCACGTAACTGAACGGGCCATGCGGCGGCGGGTCGGGCGGCGCGCCGACGGCGACCATCGGCCCGCGAATGACGAGCCTCGCCACGGCATCGAAGGCGACACCGCGGCTGTCGATCACCGGCAAGCCGGCTTCGATGCAGGCCGCCTTGATTGGCTCGGGGTCGTATCCGAGGAGCCGGCACCCATCCCCATACCAGAGGATGAAGCCGCCCCGGCCGATCGAGAGATGGCCACCCTCGGTCGCCAGCGCTTTCGCGATTAGGTCGGGATGGCGGGATCGGAGGTCGGCGTTTTCGGCGGCGCTCATGGCAGGTCTCCATGACGGGCCGGCCGGAAGCCTCTCTCCCGGCCTTTCGACCCGTCACGGAACGCTGGCGGCCCTCTGGCTCTCCGGCGCCGAGGCCGGGAGCGCGGGACCCGATGGAGCTTCCGGCCCATCCTCATCGGCCTGGAATGCCAGCAGATAGTCAGCGGCTTTCGAGGCCGCGCTGGCGGCGCGGATGATCGCGCGATCATCGT
>JAJXZV010000422.1 GCA_021779875.1 Pseudomonadota bacterium | reverse complement strand
CGGCCGACGAGGCGCCGGCGGACTTCATGGCGCGCGCGGCCGCCGCGGGAGTGACCCACATCTCCGGAACGCCCTCGCACTGGCGGCGGGCCTTGATGAGCGGCGCGGCGGGTCTGCTGCGGCCGCGGTACGTGCGCCTCTCGGGAGAGATCGCCGACCAGCAGGTGCTCGACGGCCTGCGGGCGGCGTATCCGACGGCGGCGATCGGCCACGCGTTCGCCTCGACCGAGGCCGGCGTCGCCTTCGACGTGAACGACGGTCTCGCGGGCTTCCCCGCCGAATACGTCGGCTCGCGTCGGGGCGGGGTCGAGATGAAGGTGGTCGACGATACGCTGCGCATCCGGTCGGCCCGCAACGCCGCCCGATATCTCGGCGAGCGGCCGGAGCCCTTGATCGATGCCGACGGCTTCGTCGACACGGGCGACTTGGTCGAGCTGCACGAGGGTCGCTATCATTTCCGCGGACGCCGCAGCGGCGTGATCAACGTGGGCGGACTGAAGGTGCATCCCGAGGAGGTGGAATCCGTGTTGAACGCCGATCCGCGGGTGCGCATGTCGCGGGTGCGCGCCCGGCGCAGCCCCATCACCGGGGCCATCGTGGTCGCCGACGTGGTCTTGACCGCGGCGCCGGCCGACCGATCGGCGGACCTCGATTCGCTCAAGCGGGATCTGCAGGCGGCCTGCCGCCGCGCCCTCGCCGCCCACAAGGTGCCGAGCGCCGTGAACTTCGTGCCGCATCTGGAATTGACCGCGGCCGGCAAGCTGGTGCGCCCAAGTGCGTAACGTCATCGTCACCGGCGGCAGCCGCGGCCTCGGGCTCGCCATCGGCACGCAGCTCGCGCGCTCGGGGCTGCGCGTCATCGCGGTGGCGCGCAAGATGACCGACGAGCTCGCCGCGGCGCGCGAGCTCGCGGCCGCCGAAGGCCCCGGCGCCATCGAGTTTCGCGCGGCGGATCTCGCCGACCTGGGGACGCTGTCCTCCCTGGTGCGCGGCGTGCGCGCCGAGCACGGGCCGATCTACGGGCTGGTGAACAACGCCGGGCTCGGATTGGGCGGCCTGCTGACCAACATGCTGGACGCCGACGTCGAGCGGCTGATCACCCTCAACACCGCATCGCCCATCCTGCTCGCCAAGTACGCGGCGCGTTCGATGATGCTCGAGCGCGCCGGGCGGATCGTGAACGTCGCCTCCGTGGTCGCCGCGACCGGCTACTCGGGCCTGTCGGTGTACAGCGCCACCAAGGCCGCGCTGGTGGGCTTCACCCGCTCCCTCGCCCGGGAACTCGGGCAGCTCGGCATCACCGTGAACGCGGTGTCGCCGGGATTCATCTCGACCGAGATGACCAAGGACCTCACCGCCGAGCAGCGCGAGCACATCCAGCGGCGCAGCGCCCTGCGGCGGCTCGCGGACCCCGTGGACGTGGCGCGCAGCGTCGATTTCCTGATGGGCGAGTCGGGACGCAACATCACCGGCACGGTGATCACCGTCGACGCCGGCAACACCACCTAGCGAATCGCTAGAGGCGGCGTTCGCCGGCGAGCAGCTCGGCGTGCACACGCGGGTCAAGCAGCACGAAGGCGCCTTGCCGCGGATCCTCGACGTACAGCGGATCGCCGATGAGCCGGGGATCGAAGCCCGCGCTCGCCAGCTCCTGCTTCTTCGGCTTGAAGGTGCCGGTGGCCTGCAGGGAAGGCAGCAGGCGCAGGAACAGCGGGCGCGCATAGAGCGGCAGCCGCTCGTGGACCAGGGCGCGAAAGGCGCCGAGGTCGAACGGCTCGCCGACCACCAGCGCCGCCATCCCCGCGCGGCCGTCCGCGCCGGGCACCGCGACCCCATAGACCACGCACTCGAGGACGCCCGGAACGGCCGCGATCGCCGAGGCGACCTCGGCCGTCGAGACGTTCTCCCCCTTCCAGCGAAAGGTCTCGCCCAATCGGTCGACGAAGTAATAGAAGCCGCGCGCGTCGCGCCTCATCAAATCCCCGGTCCGATACCACCGGTCGCCGGGCTCCAGCACGTCGCGCAGCAACTTGCGCTCGGTCGCGGCGGCATCGGCATAGCCTTCGAACCGGCCGCCGGCGCGCGCCGCGGCGGCGACCAGGCCCACCGCCTCGCCGGGCTCGTCCACCGCCGCCTGCTCACAGAAGCCGCGCGCGTCGCGCCGCGGCTCGCCCGTGTCCGGGTCGATGCGCAGCAGCGCCACTGGAACGCTCGCGGCGAGGAACGCGGGAATCCGGCCGATCGCGCCGGGCTCGCCTTCGCAGTTGTACAGCGAGAAATTCCCCTCGGTCGAAGCGTAGTACTCGAGGATGCGAGGAATCGCGAAGCGCTCGCGGAATCTTTCCCACACCTCCGGGCGCAGGCCGTTGCCGCAGGCGATGCGCAAGCGGTGCTCGCGCTCCTCGGGCCGGACCGGCGCGTTGACCAGATAGCGGCACAGCTCGCCGATGTACTGGAACAGCGTGCAGCGGGTGTCGCGCACGTCCGCCCAGAACTCCGATGCCGAGAATCGGCGCCGGATCACCACCGAGCCGCCGCCGACCAGCGTCGCGCCGACCGCGACGACGCCGCCGACGCTGTGGTACAGCGGCAGGCAATCGTACATGCGATCCTCGGGCCGCACGTCGAGCAGGCCCGCGAACCAGTGGCTCCACTGCATCAGCCGCCGATGGCTGACCTTGGCCGCCTTCGGCAGGCCCGTGGTG
This sequence comes from Pseudomonadota bacterium, assembly GCA_021779875.1. Taxonomy (GTDB): domain Bacteria; phylum Pseudomonadota; class Gammaproteobacteria; order Steroidobacterales; family Steroidobacteraceae; genus Bog-1198. The sequence continues at coordinate 86 of JAJXZV010000422.1, read as the reverse complement.
CCCGAGGTGTAGATGTAGAGGGCCGGCGAGTCGATGGGCGGCGGCGGACAGTCGGCCGCCGAAAGCGCATCGCCGCCCAACCCGTC
>JAJXZV010000241.1 GCA_021779875.1 Pseudomonadota bacterium | reverse complement strand
CTCCCAGGCCGCCGAGCGCTACCCGGGGCTCGTCACGGCGCTGCGCCAGGACCGCAACCGCGGCAAGCGCGAGGCGCTCGCCCTGGGCTTCAGCCGGGCCCGCGGCGAGGTCCTGGTCACGATCGATTCCGACAGTGTCATCGAGCGCGGCGCGCTGCTCGCGCTGGCAGGCCCGTTCCGCGACCCGAAGATCGGCGCGGTGGCGGGCCGGGTGGAGGTGTACAACCGCTCCCACGGCCTCATTCCGCAGATGCTGCACGTGCGGTACATGCTGTCCTTCGACATGCTGCGCGCCACGGAGTCGGTGTATCGCAACGTCTATTGCTGTCCGGGCGCGCTCACGGGTCTGCGCGCCGCGGCCGTGCGCCAGGTGCTGGAACGATGGAAGACCCAGGAGTTCCTCGGCTCCCGCTGCACCTTCGGCGAGGACCGGGCCATGACCAACTATCTTCTCGACAGCGGCTACGACACGGTCTATCAGCGCACCGCGGTCGTGCACACGCTGGTGCCGATCTCGTACGTGAAGCTCTGCAAGATGCTGCTGCGCTGGGATCGCTCCTACGTGCGTGAGGAGCTTCGCTTCACGCGCATCGTATGGAAGCGGCCCTGGCCCACGCGCCTCATGGCGTTGTTCGATCGCGCGGTCACCAACTTCCGCTACCCGGCCTCGTACTTCAGCCTCGGGCTCATCCCCGTACTGGTGACCCAGGATCCGACCATCACCGGCCCCATGATGGCGACGATGGGGGCGATGTCGCTCTTCAGCGTGCTCTACTTCCTGCGCAGCGAGCGCTCGATGAGCTTTCTGTACGGGGTGTTGTACACGTACTACGCATCCATCGCGCTCTTCTGGATCTTCCCCTACGCAGTCGCGACGGTCCGCTCGCGCAAGTGGATGACGCGCTGAGTCCCAGGTCAGTCGGCTTCGGCGGGCCGGATGCCCGCATCCAGCGGCTCAGGGGAGCGAGGCCACCGTCGCCTCGATCCACTCCTGGATCTCGCGGTTGACCTCGCGCACGTCGCGGCCGACGGCGGATACGGGCGCTCCGATCACGACCCGGATGGTTCCCGGCTTCTTGCGCAGGCCGCGCCGCGGCCAGTAGCTGCCGGCGTTGTGCGCCACGGGCACGAGGAGCTTCCCGGTTTCCGCCGCGAGCAATGCGCCGCTGACGCCGTAGCGGCGCGTCTCTCCCTGAGGCATGCGGGTGCCTTCGGGGAAGACGATGACCCAGTCGCCCTCGGCGACACGCTCACGGCCCTGTGCCACCACCTGCGACACGGCCGAGTGTCCGGACTTGCGGTCGATGGCGATGGCATGAAGCTGGCGGATGCCCCAGCCCACCACCGGAATCCACAGCAGCTCCCGCTTCAGCACCCACACCTGACGCGGAAACACCACGGCCATCGCGATCGTTTCCCACGAGGAGGAGTGCTTCCACAGCGCGATGTGATTGCCCGGCGGCAGGCGGTCCGCCCCCTCCACCCGAAAGTCCAGCCGGCAGGTCCACTTGAGCACGGCGAGGAGCACCCGGGCCCACACGCGCGCGAGCACGAACCGCCGCCGGAACGGCAGCAGCGAGCAGGCGATCACGAAGAAGATCGCGTAGCAGAACGTCCACACGAAGAGGAACGTCGTGAAGACGATCGAGCCTAAGAGCTGCATGGGCGACCGTGCGGCTCAGCCGGGCAGCCGGGAAAGGTCGGCAACGAGCGCGAACAGCCCGTGCATCCGGGCGAGGAGCGCGAGGCGGTTGGCGCGCAGTCTCGGGTCCTCGTCCATGACCATCACCTGATCGAAGAAGGCATCGACCGCCGGGCGCAGCTCGGCCAGCAGCGCGAGCGAGCCGGCATAGTCCTTCCGCGCGACCGCCGCGGATACGCCGTCGCGCCGCTGGCTCATCGCATGGAACAGATCCCGTTCCGCCGGCGCCTGGAGCGCGCCCTCGTCCACGTCCGCCCGCGCGCTCTCGCCCGCCTTGCGCAGGATGTTGGCGACACGCTTGTTGGCGGCTGTCAGGCTGGCGGCCTCCGGCAACGCGAGGAACGCGCTCAGCGCCATGAGGCGCGCATCGAAGTCGAGCGGCGAGGCGGGACGAGTCGCGAGCACCGCATCGAACATCTCGCTTGTGATCGCCGCGGCGTCTGCGCTGCGCTCGAGATAGTAGGCACGCAACCGTTCGAGGATGTAGTCGTAGACCTCGGCCGCCACGTTTTCGGTCACGAGCGCCGGCGCGGGCTTTCCCGCGGCCGCCGCCGACTTCTCCATGTCGGCCCGCGCCAGGGCCACCGCGAGGGCGAGAAACCGCGACAGATCCAGATCCAGACGCTTCTCGATCGCGATCCGCACGACGCCGATCGCCGCGCGCCGCAGCCCGAACGGGTCTTTCGTCCCGGTGGGCTTCTCCCCGATCGCGAAGATCCCCGCGAGCGTGTCCAGCTTGTCGGCGATCGCCAGCGCCGCGCCAGCATCCGTGGCCGGCAGCTCATCGCCGGCGCCGCGGGGCAGGTAGTGCTCCCGGATCGCGGCGGCCGCCTCCGGCGGCTCCCCGTCGGCGAGGGCATAGTAGGTGCCCATGATGCCCTGCAGCTCCGGAAACTCCCCGACCATCGCCGTGAGCAGATCGCACTTGCAAAGCTCCGCCGCGCGGCGGGCGTGCGGTACGAGCTGGGAATGGCGGGCGCCGGTTGCGCTCAGCACCTCGGCGATCTCGACCGCCAGCGTGCAGACGCGCCGCGCCTTGTCGCCGAGCGATCCGAGCCGCGCCTGGAAGGTGACCTTCGCCAGCCCTTCGGC
>JAJXZV010000408.1 GCA_021779875.1 Pseudomonadota bacterium | reverse complement strand
CACGCGACACGTCTCCGTGTCGATCTGCTTGCCGGTCACCAGGTCGCGCTTCGCGTAGCGCCAGGTCTGGCCCAACTGCGGCGCGCGCACCGACTGGCCGCCGGCCGGCGGCGACAGCGTCTCGTGCCCGGCGCAGCCGGCGGCGAAGGCGGCGGTGCCCATCAAGAAGGATCGTCGATTCAGGTTCGGCATTGTGGTCTCATCCGGTGGCGTTGCATGATGCGCACGGTCGTTCGTATCCGTTCAACCGCTCGGTCAAATCACACAGGGTATCGATGAAAATAGCAAGCGCGGCGGGTGCAAACGCATCGCGGGCCGTTCGGTTGACGACGATCGTGGCGATGCTGGCGATGTGGGCGGCGGGACCGGCGACCGCGGGCGCCGAGCCGCTCGATCCGGCGGCGGCCGCACGTTTCGCCCGGCTCGCGCTCGAGTGCGTGCATCGGGAATATCCGAACCACCTGTCGCACACCCTCGCGAGCGACGCCGATGCGCGCCCGCCGCGCGAGCTCAGCCCCGCCTTCTACGGCTGCTTCGACTGGCACTCCTCGGTGCACGGCCACTGGCTGCTGGCGCGCCTCGCCCGCTCGTACCCGAACGAACCGTTCGCGGCGGCCGCCCGCGCCGCCCTCGATGAGACGCTGACCCCGGAGCACATCGCGGGCGAGGCGGCGTACTTTCGCGCCGCCGGCCGCGCCTCGTTCGAGCGTCCCTACGGACTCGCCTGGCTGCTGATGCTCGATGCGGAACTGCGCGTCTGGGACGACCCGGACGCGCGGCGCTGGGCGGCGACTCTCGAGCCGCTCGAGGGCGAGGTCATCTCGCGGGTCGGGCGCTGGCTGCCGCAGCTCGCCTACCCGATCCGCATCGGCGAGCACAATCAAACGGCGTTCGCCTTCGGGCTGATGCTCGACTACGCGGCGGTGCGCGGCGATGCGCCTCTGCGTGCGCTGCTGCTCGCGAAGAGCCGGCAGTTCTACGCCCGCGACCGCGCCTGTCCGCTCGGCTACGAGCCGTCGGGCGAGGATTTCCTGTCGCCGTGTCTCGCCGAGGCGGACCTGATGCGCCGGGTGCTCGCGGGGCGCGACTACGCCCGCTGGCTCGGCGCCTTCCTGCCGCAGATTCCGGCGCGGCCGGACGTCCCGTGGCTCGCGCCGGCGATCGTGACCGACCGCTCCGATCCGAAGCTCGCCCACCTCGACGGCTTGAATCTGAGCCGCGCCTGGATGCTCGAGGGCATCGCCGCGGCGCTGCCGCCCGCCGACCCGCGCGGGGCCGTCCTGAGGGCCGCCGCGCGTGCCCACCGCGCCGCGGCACTGCCCGCGGTCACCGGTGAGCACTACGAAGGCGGCCATTGGCTCGGCACCTTCGCCACCTATCTGGTGACGGGCGGCGGCGCGCCGCTGCGGCAATCCCCTCAGTGAGCGGCCGCCTTGGACGCGCGCGGCTTGTAGCCCACGAAGATCGACTTGGGGATCATGCAGTGGATGCCCTTGCGGATGTCGACCACCTGTGAGACGCGGCAGTCGCCCACCAGCGAAGTGAGCGAGTAGGCCTCCTCGCGGCTCATCGGCACGATGGTCTGCGTGGCGAGCCAGTGGACGGTCTGCTCCACCGCGATCTTCATCGCCTCGTTGAGGTCCTCGTCGAAGCCCATGAAGATGTAGTCGGTCCTGGTCTCCGCGCGGGGCCAGTCGGTCTTCAAGTCCTTGCGCACCACGGGGCGGATCTCGATCTCCTTGTAGGAGCACTCGAGCGCCGTCAGGTTGACCTCGCCGTTGCCCTGGCGGCAGTGCGAGTCGCCCGTCCAGATCAGGCCGCCCTTCTGGAACACCGGGAAGTACAGCGTCGCGCCGGCCTGCAGCTCGTTGACGTCCATGTTCGAGCCGTTCTTCCACGGCCGCAGCGTGCTGGTGCGGCCCTGCTCGTCGTGGATCGGCGGACCGGCCTTCGCCGGCGGCTCGTCCGGGTCGACGCCGACGGCGAAGGTGCCCGGGAAGGGCTTCAGATCGATGATGATGCCGGGCTTGAACTCGGTCTGCATCCTGGCGAGATCGAGCTTGAAGTAGCGCACGAAGCCATCGGGGAACTGCTTGGCGAGCAGGCCCACGGTGGGGAAGTCCTTGCCCGGCACGTTGAAGTTGAAGCCGAAGTCCTTGGGCACGATCTTGAGGATGTGCACCTCGAGCGTGTCGCCCGGCTCGGCCTCCTCGACGTAGATCGGGCCGGTGATCGAATGCGGACCGCCGCCGCCGTTCTGCTTGCGAAGATGCACGATCTCGTCCATCGGCACGCCGGGCTTGATCTTCCCCAGGGAGTGCGACAGCGTCTCGATGGACACCGTGTCGCCGGAGTGGATCGTGAGCCTCGGCTTCTCGCGGACGTCGTACCAGCCCCATTGCACGTTCTCCGGCGTGGCCGGCAGCACGTAGTGCTTGGGTTCTCCGGCGGCCGCGCCGCGGCCCGTCCAGGCGATGCCGCACAGCAGCGCGATCGCCCCGGTCAAAGCGATGGAAGTTCTCATGCACACCTCGTAATCGTCATCCGACGCCAACTCCCGGGGCCGACTCTAGCACCCGCGGCGGCCGCGTTACGAGGGCCTCACGGCACGACGTGCGAGCTGCCGAAATCCTTGAAGCTGTAGCGGGGCACCTGCACCCACTGGCCGTCCTTGAGCTCGGGCACCTTGTGCACCTGGGTCTTCTCCACGGTCATCTTGCCGTCCTTCTCGGTCAGCCAGAAATCGATGTCGTAGATCTCGTCCCGGGTGCCCACGGCGCGAAAGTCCGTGCAGGCGAAGT
>JAJXZV010000439.1 GCA_021779875.1 Pseudomonadota bacterium | reverse complement strand
GGGCGCGGCCGTTCGCGGACGTCGCCGATCTCGCCGGGCGCGCCGCGCTCGAGCGCCGCGACCTCGAGGCGCTCGGCGCCGCCGATGCGCTCGCCGCACTCGCCGGCCACCGCCACCGGGCCGTGTGGCAGGTGAGCGGCGCCGAGCGGGAGTTGCCTCTGTTGCCGGCCGCCACGGCGCCCGCCGAGGGCATCCCGCTGTTGCGCGCGCCGAGCGAGGCGCAGGACATCGTCGCCGACTACGGCAGCGCGGGGCTCACCCTGCGCCGTCACCCGCTCGCGCTGCTGCGCGAACGGCTCGCGGCGCGCGGCGTGGTCGCCACCCGGGACCTGTGGGGCCGTCCGAACGGCGCGACGGTGAGCACGGCGGGGCTGGTCATCACGCGGCAGCGTCCGGGGAGCGCCGGCGGGGTGACCTTCGTGACCCTGGAGGACGAGGTCGGGCACGTGAACTTGATCGTCTGGGAGCGCGTGGCCGAGGCGCAGCGCGCCGCGCTGCTCGAGTCGCGCCTGCTCCTGGTGCGCGGCCGGGTGCAGATCGAGGGCGACGTATTGCACGTCATCGCCCGGCGGCTCACCAACCTGTCGGCGCTGCTCGGCGAGCTCGCGGTCGCGTCGCGCGACTTCCACTGAACGCCGTCCCCGGCGCCCGGCGGCCGCGTGCGCTCACCAGGGGCCGTCCGCGCCGTGCTCGCTCTCGAGGATGCGCACCAGCGCCGCCGTGTAGCGCTCGGCGCTGGCGTGCGACAGGTGCGACCACTCGGGCACGTCCAGATCGCGCAGCTCGGGATAGTCGGAGAAGTAGATGCCGGGTGCGCCGGTCTTGGCGAGCAGCGGCTCCCAGTCGGCGGCGCGCGGGAAGCGCCGGTCCTCGTAGGCGAGGTAGGGCCCGGCGCTCGGCTCGCGCACGAACACCACCGGGACGCCGCGCGCGCGCAGCGTCCGCACGGCCTCGGCCATCCTCCCGATCTGCCGGTCGCGGGTGCTCTGTTCCTCGGCGAGCGCCTTCGGGTCGGTGGGCGCGGAGTCGAAATTCTGCGCCCAGGTGCGCCGCACCAGGTCGCGGTAGGCCGCATCGGTCTCGACCCGGCTCCACAGGTGGCTGTTGCGGTCCGCCTCGGTCACCAGTATCCGGCGCACATGCAGCCGGCGCGGCCGGCCGGGCCGGTCCGGCCAGGGCTGCCGCTGCAGCACCGTCCAGAGCGCGTAATCCTCGTCGTAGAAGGCGAAATACGGCTCGATCGCATGCATGGACAGCCATTTGCCGACCCGCTCGGAGGGCGATTCCTTGCGGGTGAACTGCGGCCGGCCGCCCAGGAATTCGAAGCCCGAGAAGAAGATATCCGGCGCGATGCCGATCAGCAGCCGGCCCGTGAAGCGGGGATCCGCTGCCAGATCCTCGACGATGCCGATCGGCGAGGTGCCGGCCAGCGCGAGCTGCACGGGGCGCCGGCCGGCCAGCCGCTGCCAGACGTCGAGCTGCACGTCGAACAGGCTGCGCGAGGCGGCGGCGATCACCGTGGCATCGCCCTCGCCCTGGTCGATGCGGCGCCGCTGGATCGCCCAGAGCGCCTCGTCGTCGCGGTAGCTGGGCCGCACGCCGAGCGAGCGCCAGTGCCACTCCCAGGCGCCCAGCATCGCGCCGGCCAGGACCAGGGCCGCCAGCAGGATCGCGCCGAAGGGCCGGTCGGGCACCGGCCGCTCGGGCACCGGCTGGGCCTCGCCCGGCCGGTCCGCGGCGGTCAGCCGCTCCGCGCTGACGCGCTCCGCGTCGCGCTCAGAATTGAAAGTAAATGAACGCATTGCCGCTGCCCTGCGAGATGACTATGGCGAACGCCATGAGCGACCAGGCGGCCACGAGGGCCGCCGCCGGCGTGCGCGCGACCACCGACTCGAGGGTGCGCCGACGCATGACCCAGTGCACCCCCAGGATGCCGGTGATCACGGCAAGCGTGACCACCACGTACGGCGTCTCGAGCAGCGGCTTGGCGGCGGCGTTGCCGCCGGCCATGCCGCCGAGGATCCGCCAGGCGGTCGGGAAGTCCTTCGCCCGGAAGAACACCCAGGTCACGTCGACCAGCAGGTAGGTGAGCAGGGCGAGCCCGAACAGCGCGCCCGGCCCCGGCCGATAGCCGGCGAAGCGGGCGCGCAGCGCCCGCTCGGCGGCCAGATACACCCCGTGCAGTCCGCCCCAGACCACGAACGTCCAGTTCGCGCCGTGCCACAGACCGCCCAGCAGCATGGTGGTCATCAGTGCCACGTAGGTGCGCAGCACCCCGTGCCGGTTGCCGCCGAGCGGGATGTACAGGTAGTCGCGCAGCCACGAGGACAGCGTGATGTGCCAGCGGCGCCAGAAGTCGGAGAACCCGACCGCCGCGTAGGGGAAGCGGAAGTTGTCCGGCAGCGCGAACCCCAAGCACAGGGCGACCCCGATGGCGGTGGTCGAGTAGCCCGCGAAATCGCAGAAGATCTGGCCGCTGAAGGCGAGGGTGCCGATCCAGGCGTCGAGCGCGCCCGGCGCCGTGCGGGCGTCGTACACGTGCTCGACCGCGCCGGACAGCAGCGTATCGGCAAGCACCACCTTGTCGAACAGGCCGAGGGTCATCAGGCCGAGCCCGAAGGCGAGCATGCGGGGCGTCGCCCGGCGCGGCTGCTCGAACTGGGGCACCAGCTCGGTCGGGCGCATGATGGGGCCGGCGACCAGGTGCGGAAAGAAGGTCACGAACAGGGCGTAGTCGAGGAAATTGCCCGCCGGGCGCGCGCGCCGCAGGTACACGTCGAGGGTGTAGGACATGGTGGCGAACG
>JAJXZV010000260.1 GCA_021779875.1 Pseudomonadota bacterium | reverse complement strand
GGCGCGCCGAGGGCGGCGGTCGCTCCGGCCTGGGTCACGACCGCGGCATCCTGCGCCGAGGCGACGTTGACGACGAGCTCGGTGCCGTCGAGGTGCGAGCCGAGCACGTCGACGCCGGCATTCCGCAATCCCGAGAGGGTCGCGTCGGCCGCGGCCCCGGCGGCGCCCTGCGCGTAGAACTCGGCTGTTGTCGTGCCGACCTGCGCGGCGAGCGCGGCGGTGAGTCCGGCGGGCGCCGATGCCGCCTCGGCTGCGAACTGCGCTGCCGCGTAGTGCGAGAATTTTGGAACGCGCTTTGCGGCCGCGTTCCCCGCCGGAGCGATGGCGAGCAGCAGGGTGCCCGCGATGCTCAGCGCGGCCACCAGCGCGAGTGCGGTGCGTCCGCGCGCCATCCGGGCTCCGTTCGGTCGAGCCAACGTTACGCGGTGAAGCTCCGGCCGTGCTCGATTGTCGGACTTGAGAACATCCGTCGACAAACATGAATAGGCGGGATCCGAGTGTGAACAAGCCGGCCGAACGGATCTTCGCCTCGGTCCGGACCACCGTCCTCGCCTCGCGCCGCGCCGCGCCCGCTCGCTCGCTCGCTCGAGCTCCGCTGGACGGCGCTGGCCGAGGCGAACTTCCATACCGCCGTGAACCTGAAGTTCCCAAAGCTCGCCGAGTTCACCAACACTGCCGGAGTCCTCACCGCTCTGACGGCGTAGCGCTCATCGCACCCGGGCGGTGGCTTTGCTGGTGGCGGACTTCGAGTGGAAGCCGGCCTCGGTCACCGAGATGGTGACGGTGATCCGCTTGCCGCGCTGCGCGGCGGCGAGCCTGAGCGTCGTCGTGTTCGCGCCGGCGATCCGCTTCCCATCGGCATACCAGGTGTAGGCGACTTTCGCCTTTCCTGGCCCCCAATTGCCGGCGTGGGCGGTAAGCGTCTTGCCCATCGTTGCCGCACCGGTGATAGTCGGCGTCGCCGTCTTCGTGAACTCCCCGTAGGCGACGGCGCGCGCAGGCGAGGTGTAGCTCTTCGAGACGTAGCCGGTTCGCGTGCCCGCGACGTTCACCGACACCCGGTGCCCTCGCAGTGCCGCGGTCAGGACGAGGGTCGCCGTTGTCGCGCCTTTGATCGCCTTGCCGTTGGAATACCACTGGTACCGGAAGGTCGGCCGCGGACTCCAGGTGCCGGTCTTCGCCGTCACGGTGCGACCGACGCGCATCTCGCCGGTGATGGTCGGCGCCGTCGAGGCGGCGAAGACTGAGCGGAAGGTGCCGCTGCGCGTCGCCGAGCGCGAGCACGAATAGAGCGGGTCGCTGGACGCGCCCTGCACCGTATAGGTGTACGAAGTCACGCCTTTGGAGCTGACCGGGACCGACCACGTGCCGTTGCTCACCGGCGCCACCGACAACGCCTTGCCGTCGATCGTGACGTGAATCCGGTCGACCTGTGCCGCTCCGCTGCCGCGGTTGGCTGCGACGGTGCCCGAGAGCAGCGTGCTGCTCGCTCTCGTCACGGTCGGCGTCGGCAGCGAGACGGCGAGCTGCCAGTCCGGCTGCTGGCTGTGGACTGTCGTGCTGCTCACTTGCGAGGTGAGCTGGAAGTAGAGCGAGGAGTAGTTGCCTATCGGGCGGAGGCATCCCGTCGTCGGATGGCTCGCGTCCTGCGGCCAGGTGCCGCCCGAGAGGATGCCGAGAGCGAACTGCCCGGCGATGAACGGTCCACCGCTGTCGCCTGCCTGCGAGCAAGCGGTCGTCTGGACGCCGTCGACGCGCTTGCCGCTCACGAGCGGCGCGTAGTCCACGACGGTGATCTTTCCGCATTGCCAACCGGTGCGTTGACCGGAGCGGCAGACCGCCGTGCCGACGATGCTCTGGGCGGCACCGACGATCGGAATTGCGGCGGTGCCCATCGCGGTGTTGGCGCCGCCTCCCCACGTGATGACGTCGGGCCGGGTGGCGACGGCTTTGCTCAGCTGCACGAGCCCCGAGTCGTAATAGTCTCCGTAGTGGAAGCTGCCGGCGATCGGCGCCCCGATCTTCGTGCTGTTCTTCGCCCCTGCTGTGCCGGGGTCGCGGGCCGCGGAGCCCATCGTGTAGGCAGCGGTCGCCCAGAAGCCGCCCGAGGCGATCGGGTCGTCGCAATGGCCTGCGGTGACGAACTGTGCCGCGCCGGTCGACGTCCGGTAGCCGTTGAAGCCCACCGAGCAGTCGCGCACGTCTCTGCAGGTGCCGCTGCCGCTGCCGCAGGAGTGAGTGGTCGGCGAGAGCAGGTAATAGCCCTGTCCGCCGTGCAGGCCGGAGGTGAGGCTCGGATCGGCGGTCTGGGCCGAGAACACGGCCGAGTCGTCGGGGCTGGCATCGGGGGCGTCGAACACCGGGCTGGCCCCGGTGGATGCCACGAGATCGGCATCCGCCGCGGTGCTCACGTTGACGATGAGCCGGGTACCGTCCATGCGCGTCCCGCGCACGTCGACGCCGGCGGACTTCAGCGCGGTGATGACCGCGGCGGCGTCCGCGCTCGCGGCACCCTCCGCATAGAACTCGGCGACGCTGATGCCGAGCTGGTCCTCGAGGGCGGTCGCGAGGTCCGCGGGCGCACTGGCCGCGGCGCCGGCGAACTGGGCGGCACTGTACTCGCCGACGTGGGGCAAAGATCTCTGAGGTCCCGCGGGCACCGGCACCACGCTGGTCAAAGCGGCCATGGTCAGCGCGATCGCACTGCCGACCGCCGTCCAGAGCCGCGCGCCCGTCATCTCGCTCCGATCATGTCGGAACAGCCTACGCGCGCGCCTCTCGGGCGCGTAGGCCTCATCGGCTCAG
>JAJXZV010000118.1 GCA_021779875.1 Pseudomonadota bacterium | reverse complement strand
GCCGCCGCGGCCCGCAGCGCCTCGGCCACGGTGGCCCCGGGCGGCAGCCGGCAGGTCTCGATCGACGCCCCGCCGGGCAGCGCGATCACCACCTCCACCTCGAGTTCACCGGTCGCCGTCCCCATCAGCCGTGGATCTGGCGCGCGCGCTGCACGAAGGCATCGACCACCGTGCCGCACAGCGCCTCGAAGACCGCGTTGAAGGCGGCCGCCGTGAGCCGGTTCTTGAATTCGAACTCGATGCGAAACGACACCCGCGCGCCCCGGTCGCCGATCGGATCGAAGCGCCAGCGGCCGGCGAGCGTCTTGAACGGGCCGGCCACGAGCCGCATGTCGATCTGCTCGTCGGGGCGCAACGTGTTGCAGGTGGTGAACTCCGTGCGCAGCGGGCCGCGCGCCACGTCGATGCTCGCCACGCGTTCCGTGGCCGACCGGTCCTCGGCGCGCGCCGCCGTGCACCAGGGCAGGAACTCGGGGTACCGCGCCACGTCATTGACCAGGGCGAACATCTGCGCGGGCGTGAAGCCCACGAGGGCGCTGCGCTCGACGACTTTCATGGCGCGCCATTTTCCGGCAAAACCGTAGGCGCCACAACGAGCGAGCCGGTAGACTTCGCGCACCGTGAAGAAGACCGACGAGAAACTGCCGCCGATCGCGGTCAACCGCAAGGCGCGCTTCGACTACTTCATCGAGGAGCGCTTCGAGGCGGGACTGTCGCTCATGGGCTGGGAGGTCAAGAGCATGCGGGCCGGCAAGGCGCAGATCGCCGAGGCCTACGTGTACCTGAAGAACGGCGAGGCCTTCCTGTTCGGCGCCCACCTGAACCCGCTGAGCTCCGCCTCCACCCACGTCAACGCCGACCCCACCCGCACCCGCAAGCTCCTGCTGTCGCGCCGCCAGCTCGATCACCTCGTGGGCGCGGTCGAGCGGCGCGGCTACACCCTGGTGCCGCTCGAGCTGTACTGGAAGGACGGCCGCGCCAAGCTCGCCATCGGGCTCGCCAAGGGCAAGAAGCAGCACGACAAGCGCGCCACCGAGAAGGACCGCGACTGGCAGCGCGACAAGGGCCGGATCCTGAAGGCGAACCGCCGTTGAATTCCCCGCCGCCCACCCCCAGATTCGCTCCCGGGGGCGGAAGCGCGTAGACTTGCCGCCCTGCCGAGAAGTTTCTTGAGCGATCATACGGGGCCGACCGGTTTCGACATGGGTTGCGAAACTTCAGGGGCGTACCGAGGTGCGAGTTACCTCGTTAAACTACTTGCAAACTCATAGTTGCCAACGAAGACAACTACGCTCTAGCTGCCTAATCGCAGCTGAACCCTGACCGGCTCGTGCTGGTGCGAACGTCTCAGGGGTAGCGCTCACCAGATAGTGGGGCACACGGGTCCGGGGTGCGCCTTGCGAATCGCTACCGGGCTGGCTGCACGCTTGCCCTGCCCGTCGGGTCGGCGCGCGGCGAGAACAAATGACAGGGCTACGTACGTAGATCTTGAAGCGTAGGACTTATGGACGGGGGTTCGATTCCCCCCGGCTCCACCAACCGCGAGGGCCTGGACGGTCTCCAGGCCCTTTTTCTTGCACCCGATCCGCGCATCGCCCAGCTGACCCGACCTGACATGACCACCGCGCAGCTCGCCATCTGGGGCATCACCGCGGCCGCGACGGCCGGCGTGATCCTGCGCCCCTTCAGGATCCCCGAGCCCGTCTGGGCGCTCGGCGGGGCGTTCGCGCTGGTGGTCCCGGGGCTGCTCACCCCGCGCGCCGCGCTCGAGGGCGCGGGCAAGGGCGTCGACGTGTACCTGTTCCTCACGGGCATGATGCTGCTCGCGGAACTGGCGCGCCAGGAGGGCTTGTTCGACTGGCTGGCCGCGCACGCCGCGGCGCATGCGCGCGGTTCGGCGCGGCGCCTGTTCACCCTCGTGTACCTGGTCGGCATCCTGGTCACGGTGTTCCTCTCGAACGACGCCACAGCCGTGGTGCTGACCCCCGCCGTGGCCGCGGTGACCCGCGCCGCGCGCATCGAGCGCCCGCTCCCGTACCTGCTGATCTGCGCCTTCATCGCCAATGCGGCGAGCTTCGTGCTGCCGATCTCGAACCCCGCGAACCTGGTCATCTTCGGCGCGCACCTGCCGCCGCTGCTCGACTGGCTGCCGCGCTTCCTCCTGCCCTCGGCGCTGTCGATCGGCGCGACCTACGCGGTGCTGCGCGCGACCCAGTCGGCGGAGCTGCGCCGCCCGATCGGTGCGGAGGTGCCGGCGCCGCCGCTCACCCTCGGCGGCCGCGCGGCCGCAGGCGCCATCCTCGCGACCGGGGCGCTGCTCATGGCCGCCTCCGCGTTCGACCGGCCGCTCGGCCTGCCGACCTGCCTCGCGGCGCTGCTGACGCTGGCCGTCGTGTGCTCGGCCGCGCGGGTGTCGCCCTGGCGCTTCCTGCGCGGCGTCTCCTGGGGGGTGATTCCGCTGGTCGGGGGGCTGTTCGTGCTGGTCGAGGCGCTCGATCGCTCGGGCGCCATCCGCGCGCTCGGCGGGCTCCTCCAGGGGGCCGCGCGCTCCTCGGCGCCCGGCGCCGCGGCCGCCGCGGGGTTGGCGGTGGGCGCGCTCAGCAACCTGACCAACAACCTGCCGGCGGGCCTGATCGCCGGCATGGCCGTGCAGGACGCGCACCTGCCCGCGGCCGTCGCGAGCGCCGTGCTCATCGGCGTCGACCTCGGCCCCAACCTCTCGGTGACCGGGTCGCTCGCCACCCTGCTCTGGCTCGCCGCGCTCCGCCGCGACGGGCTGCACGTGAGCGCGCTCGACTTTCTGAAGATCGGTGCCCTGGTCATGCCGCCCGCGCTGCTGCTCGCGCTCGCCGGCCTGCTGATCGCCGGCTGACGCGGCGGCCCGCCCGCGGGCCCCGCGCCGGGCACGGGACCGCCTCAGGTCGAGGCGGTCACCACCTGTCCGTCCTTGACCGGCAGGCGCTTGCCCGGGTCGTGATCCATGTGCACGCGGTGGCGCTTGCCCTGGTACTCGTACTCGACCTCGTACCCGGCGGGCTCTTCGTGGGTGTCGTAGAGCACGGCGCAGCGCTGCTCGGTGGTGGTGTAGGTCTCGCCCTGCTGCACCTTCTGCTCGATCTTGTTGCCGGCGTAGCCGCCGGCCGCGGCGCCCGCGACCGTGGCGAGCACCTTGCCGCTGCCGCCGCCGACTTCGTGGCCGAGCAGGCCGCCCACCACGGCGCCGATGCCGGTGCCGGCGAGGCGGTTGGTGTCCTGGACCGGCTTCTGCCGGATCACCTGCTCATCGTGGCACTCCTGATGCGGGGTGCGCACCGTGCGGGTGATGGCCCGGGCGCTCAGCACCTCGGCGCCGCGCTGGGAGTCCATCATGCGATATCCGGCGAACGCGCCGCCCGCGGTGACCACGATGGCGCCGAGCACGCCGCCCACGACGAATGACTTGTTCATCTTCTTGAATCCTCCTCGAATTGTTCCATGGCGGCATCGGCCGCGCACCCCCGCGCCGCCCGTCGCCGCGGGTACGATGTTAGGGGTTCGCCCGCCGCGGACAAGTGTCGGCGATTGTCGACAGGCGCACAGGGCGGCGATATCCTGACGCAGTCCTTCCTTCGCCAGCCGCAGGCGTGCCGCCACGATGACCCAGCCGATCCCGAACCCCGCGCCGCGCCGCGCCTCCGGCGGCTTCCTCCGCGCCCTGCTCGTCCTGCTGCTCGCCGCCGGCGTCGCGCTGGCGCTGTGGACCTGGCTCACGCTCTCCTGGCCCTACTCGGACGGCGTGCGCGCCGGCGTGCTGCAGAAATTCTCGCGCAAGGGCTGGCTCTGCAAGACCTACGAGGGCGAGCTCGCGCAGTTCATCGTCGCCGGCGTCTCGCCGCAGATCTGGGAATTCAGCGTGCGCGACCCCGCCGTGGCGGCCGACCTCGGCAAGACCGTGGGGCGCGGCGTGCGGCTGCACTACACCGAGCATCGCGGCGTGCCGACCGACTGCTTCGGCGACACCCGCTATTTCGTGGACGAGGTCACGGTCATCGAAAACGCTCGCGCGACCGAGCCACCTGTTCGGTGATGCTCACCGCGGTGCGCAGCGCCGCCAGACCGTCCTCGCCGCTCACCGCCGGCGCCGTGCCCGTGGCCGCCGCCGCGAGGAACGCCTCGATCTCCGCCTTGAGCGCATCGCCCTGCTCGTAGGTGGTCTCGTCGATCGAGACCTGCGGCATGCCGTCGGCGCCGATGCCGGCGCCCTTGCGGATCACCGTGAGCACCTTCTGGTGCAGATCCACCGACACGTAGGCGTCGTCCTGGAACAGGCGCAATCGGCGCTCCGTCTTCAAGCTCACCCGGCTCGCCGTCGCATTGGCGACGCAGCCGTTCTCGAATCTCAGGCGGGCGTTGGCGATGTCGATCTCGTTGGAGAACACGCTGGTGCCGATGGCGTCCACCGACACCACCGGCGAGCGCACGATGCTCAGGATGAGATCGATGTCGTGGATCATCAGATCGAGCACCACGTCCACCTCGGTGCCGCGCTGCTTGAAGGGCGCGAGGCGCGCCGATTCGACGAATCGCGGCGCCGTGAGGATCGGCTGCAGCGCCTGGACCGCGGCGTTGAAACGCTCGAGGTGGCCCACCTGCAGCACGCGGCCGGCGCGCTGCGCCGCCCGCACCAAGTCCTCGCCCTCGGCCACGGTGACCGTCATGGGTTTCTCGACCAACACGTGCGCGCCCGCCTCGAGGAACGCCTTCGTGATCTCGTGATGCAGCGTGGTCGGCGTGACCACGCTCACCGCATCGACCCGGCCCAGGAGCTCCCGGTAATCGGCGAAGGCCGGCACGCCGAGTTCGGCGCCGACGGCATTGCGCACCGTCTCGGACGGATCGACGACGCCGATCAGCCGCGAATCGGGCAACGAGGCATATTTCTGCGCGTGGAACCTGCCGAGGTAACCCACGCCGATGACCGCTGTGCGCATCGCGGGATTCTACTACACTGGCCGACATGGACACGCCGGCGGACACGGACCCGGAGCACCTCGGCCCCTCGACCGCGACGCGCGGCGCCTGGCGGCGGGAACTCGTCATCGCGTTCGCGAGCCTCGCCGCCGGCGCGCTGCTCGTGCCCGCGCTCATCTTCTACGCGGGCGCCGCGCTGCTCGGGCGCTACGAGGGCGCCGCCCTCGGGCACCTCTACGGCAGCGTGTACGCGGGCCTCGAGCAGCGCTCCATCCCCGCCTGGATCGTGGTTCTGGGCCCGTACGGCCTGTATCTGACGTTTCGCGCCCTGCAGGCCGTGTGGCGGCCGGCCGCCCGGACCGGCTGACGAGGGCGCCCCGCCCGGGCGCTTAAAGTCCTGTGCCGCCCGGCCGCTAACCCGGTGACCGGATAGGTACCGTCAGTCTCCGTTGGAGTGTCGCGCGTGAACCCCGAGATCGAAGCCCACCTTCGCTCGCTCGTGAATTTCCCCTCGCCCCCGGGCGTGGCCACGCACATCATCGAATTGGCCCGCGACCCGGACATCGAGATGGGCAAGGTGGCGCGCGCGCTCAGCATGGACTCGGCGCTCGCCACGAAGATCCTGCGGATCGCCAATTCCCCCCTGTATGCGCAGCGGCGCAAGAGCGACAACCTGCGCCAGGCCCTGGTGGTACTCGGCCTGAACGCCACGCTGACGCTCGCCCTGAGCTTCTCGCTCGTCAAGTCGTTGCGCACCGGCCGGGCGAACGGGCTCGATCACGCCTGGTACTGGCGCCGCGCGCTGCTCGCGGCCACCGCGGCGCGCGCCCTGGGCGACGCGATGCACCAGACGCTCGCCGAGGAGATCTTCCTGGCCGGCCTGCTGCAGGACGTCGGCATGCTCGCCCTCGATCAAGCCCAGCCGGACCTGTACCGCGGGCGCGAGCAGCTGCAGCGCCATCACGCGGCGCTCGCCGAGCACGAACGGCGGGTCCTGCAAACCGACCACGCCGAGATCGGCGCCTGGCTGATGCGCAACTGGAACCTGCCGGAGCGCCTGCACCGGGCCATCGCCCTCAGCCACCGCCCCGACCCGCAGCCGAGCGAGGATCCGGCCGCGGTGTTCCAGCGCTGCGTGGCGCTCTCCGGTCCCGTGGCCGACCTGTTCCTGCTCGATCCGGCCGACCGGCCGTTCGCCGAGACCGCGCTCGCCGCCGAGCGCGTCCTGGGGCTCGACAAGCTGTCCTTCGGCCAGGTGCTCGGCACCGTCGGCGCGATGATCCCGGAGACCGAAGCGATCTTCGAATCCGACATGCTCGCCCGTCAGCATCCGGAGCTGATCCTCGAGCAGGCGCGCGAGGTGCTGATGCTGCGCAGCCTGCACGCCCTGCGCGAGATCAACCACCTGCGGGCGGCCGCCGAGAGCTCGAGCTCGCGCGCGCTCGAGCTCGAGGAGGAGACCCGGCGCGACGCCATGACCGGCGTCTACAACCGCGCCCACCTCGACCAGGTGCTGATGCGCGAGTTCGAGAATTCCACGCGGCACCGCTGGCCGTTGAGCGTCGCCTTCGCCGATCTCGACAACTTCAAGAGCATCAACGACCGCTACGGCCATCAGGCCGGCGACCGCATCCTGCAGGCCACGGCCCGCATCCTGCGCGGCAACACCCGCGAGACCGACATCATCGCCCGCTACGGCGGCGAGGAATTCGTCATCGTGCTGCCGGCGACCGACGCGGAGACCGCGCACAGCATCTGCGAGCGCATCGTCATGGCCTTCCAGAACACCGAGCACGTCATCGGCGCCGAGCACGCCCAGGTGACCGTCTCGATCGGCTGCGCCACGCATGGCCAGGAGACGACCTTCGCGAGCGCGGCGGAATTCGTCAACGCCGCGGATCAGGCGCTCTATACGGCCAAGCTGCGCGGCCGCAACCGCAGCGTGCCCTTCGATCGCCGGATCCCCGGGGCGCTGGCGGCGCTGCACGGCTGAGCGCCCGCCGGAGCCCGCAGGGCCCGGCGCGCATTCAACATAACCGCTGCGCGCCTAGGAAGTCCGTCACGAATCCGCGCGCGCGGCGCTCTACGTCCGTCGCAATTTGGGACCATGGGCGCACCCATCCAACGGAGCCCTTGCCATGTCCGGTACGAACGAGTCGAAGGGCGCGCCGAACGCGGACTTCGATTTCGGGGTTCGCGAGCTCGACGAGCGCGAACGTCTGCGCGACGAGGTGCTGCGCCGGGAGTTCGAGGCCGCGGTGCAGCCGGCGCCGGCGGCGGATGAATGCCCCGGGGTCGACCCGTACAACACGTCGGGAAGCTTCGACCGGCGCCACAACTGGAAGCGCGTCAGCCGGCGTTAGTCCTCGCCGGCGCGCGCGATCGCGCCGCGGCCCGTGCGGTAGTCGCTCTGCGGATACCAGCGCGGAAAGCGCCGGCCGTGCGCCAGACGGCTGCCCACCTCCTCGTACAGGCGCAGATCGTCGAGGGTGCCGCGCACGTCCCAGTCCTCGTCGTAGCGATCCGCCGCCTGGCGATAGCGATTCGCGAGGTAGTCCTCCAGGCGCCCCCTGCCCCAGGCCGGCCCGCGCGCCGAGTCGTCGATGCCGCCCGTCGCGTACACGACCGGCACGCCGCGCCGCGCGAAGCTGAACTCGTCGGACCGGTAGAACCAGCCCTGCTCAGGCGCCGGCTCCGGCCGCACCTCGCGCCCCTGCAGCAGAGCCGCGGAGCGGACGAACTCGTCCATCTCGGAATTGCCGAACCCGAACACGGCCACGTCGCGCGTCGGACCGCCGATGCGCAGCATGTCGAGGTCGAGCGCCGCCACGGTGTCGCGCAGCGGGAACACCGGATGATCGACGTAGTAGGCCGAGCCGAGCAGTCCCGACTCCGCCGCGGTGAAAGCGATGAACACGATCGAGCGGTCCGGCGGCGGCTGCGTGCGGGTGAGCGAGCGGGCGATCATCAGCAGGCCCGCGACCCCCGCGGCGTCGTCGACGGCGCCCTGGCGCACGGCGCCTCCGAGCGCCGCATCCGCGCGTCCCAGGTGATCCCAGTGCGCCGTGTACAGCACGTATTCGTTGCGCCTATGCGCGCCCGGCAGCCACGCGACCACGTTCGAGGAATTGAACTCGCGCAGCGCGTTGCGCAGGTGGGCGTCCGCGGTCAGTCCCAGCGGCACCGCCTTGAATCCCGGGCGCGCCGCGGCCGCCGACAGCGCGTCCAGATCGAGCGCGGCCTGCGCGAACAGGGCCCGCGCGCCCGCGGCGCTCAGCCAGCCCTCGACGGCGGTGCGCGCGGCGGGGGTCGCGGCCGCGTCGCGCGGCACGAGCCGCGGTCCTTCCCAGCCGTTGCGCACCGCCTCCCAGCTGTAGCCGCTCGCGGCGGCGTCGTGGATCAGCAGCACGCCGGCCGCGCCCTGCCGGGCGGCTTCCGCGGCCTTGTACCGCCACAGCCCGTAATAGGTGGCCGCGTTGCCCTTGAAGAGCTTCGGATCCTTCGATCCGTAGCCCGGATCGTTGGCGAGTACCACCACCGTCTTGCCGCGCACGTCGAGGCCTGCGTAGTCGTTCCAATCGTATTCCGGCGCCACGATGCCGTAGCCGGCGAACACGAGATCGCTGCGCTCGAGGCCGGTTTCGGCGACCGGCCGGCGAGTCCAGAGCACCGCGTCGCGGTCGTAGGCGAACGCGCGGGTCGCCCCGTGCCCGGTCACCGTGAGCGTGGCGCCGCGGTCCGCCGTGATCTCGGTGACCGGGACCGGCTGCAGGTAGCTCGCGCCGTTGCCGGGCTTGAGGCCGAGCTTGCGTAGCTGCTCGACCAGGTAGGCGACGGTCTTGTCCTCGCCCGGGGTGCCCGGACGGCGGCCCTCGAACTCCTCCGAGGTCAGCGTGCGCACGCGGCTGCGAAAGGCCGCCTCGTCCATTTCGGGCGACGGGACCGGCGCCCGATGGGCCGCGCAGCCCGCCAGCAGGCCGGCCGCCGCCAGGAGCGCGAGCGCGCGGTCACCGATGCTGGGCCTGCCCATCCGGTTGCGATCCGTCTTCAGGCGCTGCGCGGCCAGTACAGCCAGACCAGGCCGAGCAGGCAGGCGACCGTGGCGGCATGCGCCCACCGCCGCCAGGAACGCCGCCGGATCTCGCCGGTGAAACTACCGGCGCTGAGCGCGGTCAGAACCGCGAAGGCCGCCAGGCTCTCGAGCAGATGCGGCATCTCGGCCGACAGCTCCGGGTTCCTGCCGCGCAGGATGAAGAAGATCACCAGCACGGCGGCCAGTCCGAACGAGATGGAGGCGGCCGACCCCAGGACGATGCCGATCAATACCGTTAAAGGACGCATGCGCTCGGGCTCATATACAATTGGAAGGCGGTTCCGGCCCTCGAGCCACGCGCTCGGGAGCCGCGGACCGCAGTCTACAGGAGAACCGGTACGGTGATGACAATCAGGCCTTCGGCCAAACGCTCTCGCTGGCTCAGCGGCGCCCTGGTGCTCGCCGGTGCGGTCGGCCTCGCCGCCCTGCTCGGCGCGGCGATGACGCCTCCGGCCGCGGCGCCCGGCGCCGCGGCCGTCATCGCGCCGGCGGAGCAGGAAAGCTACGTGGCGCGGCGCATCAGCGACATCATCGCCCGCGAGCACTACCGGCGCGCCCCGCTCGACGATCATCTCTCGAGCCTCATCCTCGACCGCTACCTCGACTCCATCGACGGCGGCCGCAGCTACTTCTACGCGAGCGACATCGCCGAGTTCGACCGCTACCGCTACGAGCTCGACGACGCCATCAAATCGGGCGACGTCGACCCGGCGTTCGTGATCTTCCGGCGCTACCAGCAGCGCTGCCGCGAGCGCATGAACTACGCCGTCGAGCTGCTCGCCAAGAAGCCGGATTTCGACGTCGACGAGTCGTTCGACTTCGATCGCGAGAAGGAGCCGTGGCCGGCGAACGCCGCGGAGATGAACGAGCTGTGGCGCAAGCGCGTCAAGAACGACGCCCTGTCGCTCATCATCGCCGGCAAGCAGTGGCCGGAGGTGGTCGACGTGCTGCGCAAGCGCTACGAGCACGTCGCCAAGCGCATCGACCAGAGCAAGCCCGAGGACGTGTTCGAGGCGTTCATGAACGCCTTCGTGCTGTCGCTCGATCCGCATTCGAACTATTTCTCGCCGCGCAATTCCGAGGAATACAACATCCAGATGAGCCTGAGCTACGAAGGCATCGGGGCATCGCTGCAGCTGACCGACGACTACGTGACGGTCATCGACATCATCCCGGGCGGGCCGGCCGCGGTCAGCGGCAAGCTGGCGGCGAACGACCGCATCACCGCCGTCGGCGAGGGCAAGACCGGCGAGCTGGTCGACGTGATCGGCTGGCGGCTCGACGACGTCGTGCAGAAGATCCGCGGTCCGGGCGGCACGATCGTGCGCCTGCAGCTGCTGCCCGCCGGGGCGGCGCCCGGCTCGGTGCAGAAGGTCGTCGAGTTCACGCGCAACCGGGTCTCGCTCGAGGCGCAGGCTTCGCACAAGAGCATGAAGACCGTCGAGCGCAACGGCCGCGAGATCAAGGTCGGCGTCATCACGGTGCCGAGCTTCTATCAGGACTACGACGCGAGCCGCGCCGGCGCGAAGGACTACCGCAGCACGACCCGCGACGTGCAGCGGCTCATCACCGAGCTGCGCAAGGAAGGCGCCGAGGCGCTCATCATGGATCTGCGCGCGAACGGCGGCGGCTACCTGCCCGAGGCGGAGTCGCTGACCGGATTGTTCATCGACCGCGGACCGGTCGTGCAGCTGCGCGACACCACCGGGCACATCGAGGTCGACCAGGATCCGGATCCGGCGATCTTCTACTCCGGCCCGCTGGTCGTGCTGGTCGACCGCTTCAGCGCATCGGCCTCCGAGATCTTCACCGGCGCGATCCAGGACTACGGCCGCGGCCTGGTCGTCGGTCAGCAGACCTACGGGAAGGGCACGGTTCAGAACTCGCACCCCTTGAACTACACCATATTCGGCCGCAAGCCCGAACTCGGCCAGC
>JAJXZV010000335.1 GCA_021779875.1 Pseudomonadota bacterium | reverse complement strand
CTCGAGGCGGCGGTCGGCCGCGCCGTCGAGGCGCGCATCCTGCCCGCGGACCTCGCGCCCGCGGGCACTCGCGGCGTCACGACGCGTGCCGCCGGCGATGCGGTTCTGGCCGCGCTCTAGCCGCCCGCTCGAGCGCCGCCGCCAGATCCGCCGCGAGGTCCGCGGCGTCCTCGATGCCCACCGAGACGCGCAGCAGGCCCGGGCCGATGCCCGCGCGCAAGCGCGCCGCCTCGTCCATGCCGGCATGGGTCATGGTGGCCGGGTGCGCGATCAGGCTCTCCACCCCCCCCAGGGACTCGGCGAGGGTGAAGCACTCGAGGCCCTCCAGGAACGCGCGCACCGCCGTCTCGCCGCCCCTCAGCTCGAAGCTCAGCATGGCGCCGAAGCCGCTCTGCTGGCGGCGCGCCAGCTCGTGTCCGGGATGCGTGGCGAGGCCCGGGTGGTAGACGCGCTCGACCTCGCCGTGGCGCGCGAGCAGATCGACCAGCACCGCGGTGTTCTCGGCGTGGGCGCGCATGCGCGCGTGCAGCGAGCGCACGCCGCGCAGGGTCATGAAGGCGTCGAACGGCGCGCCGGTGACCCCGACCGCGTTCGCCCACCAGGCGAGATCCTTCAGGCGCTCCGGGTCCGACGCGATCACCGCGCCGCCCACCACGTCGCTGTGGCCGTTCAGATACTTGGTGGTCGAGTGCACCACCAGATCGGCGCCCAGCGCCAGCGGCTGCTGCCACACCGGCGACAGGAAGGTGTTGTCGGCGGCGACGGCGGCGCCGGCGGCGTGCCCGGCCGCGGCGACGGCGCGAATATCGACGATGCGCAGCAGTGGATTGCTCGGCGTCTCGATCCACACCAGGGCCGGCTTGCGATCGAGCGCGGCGCGCAGCGCTTCGGGATCCCCCTGGTCGACGAAATCGACCGTCAGCGCGCCCTTTCGCTCGAGGGCGGCGAGCATGCGGTAGGTCCCGCCGTAGCAGTCGAACGGCGCCAGCACGCGCGCGCCCGTCGGGAGCGCGGCGAGCACGAGATTGACCGCGGCCAGCCCGGTCGCCGTGATCACGGCGCCGGCGCCGCCCTCGAGATCGGCGAGCGCCCCGGCGAGCTGGTCGCGGGTCGGATTGCCCGAGCGGGTGTAGTCGTAGGCGCGCGGCTGCCGGAACCCCTCGAAGGAGAAATTCGACGACAGGTAGATCGGCGGCACCACGGCGCCGTACTGTGCATCGCTCTCGAGCCCGGCGCGCACGGCGCGCGTGGCCGGCCGCTTACCGGGCTTCTCGTCCTGACTCATGATGGTCGCTCCGCAAGGGTTCGTCGAATGATGGGTCCGAGGGCCGCGCTCTCCTTCAGGAAGGCGTCGTGCCCGTACAGCGAATCGATCTCGATCAGTTCGGCGCGCGGCCCGAGCCGAGCCGCCAGTTCGCGCACGTCGCCGATCGGCACGAGCTGGTCCTCGCGCACCGCGACGAGGGTCGCAGGCACCGTCACCGACGCCGGATCCACGGCATGCAGGTCGATCGACTCGCTCAGCGCGAGAAAGGACTCGGCGCGGTACCGGCGCACGTAGTCGTCGCCGCGCGCGAATAGATAGTCCTCGACGGGAAAGCGGAATCGGCCGCCGTCGCGCCGGGGAGCGCCGCCGAAACGCTGCGAGAACTCCGCGGCGGTGCGGTAGGTCGCCATGGCCAGCGCGCGCGCGAGCTTCAGGCCCTCGGCGCCCGCGCCGCGCGCCAGCGCCTCGCGCACGATCTGCCGCTGCACGCTGCGCCACGCGGTCGACAGCACCTGCGCCTTGTGGGCCGCGCTCACCATCACGATGCGCCCGACCAGCTCCGGGTGGTTCGCCGCGAACGCGAGCGCCACCATGCCGCCGTAGGAGGCGCCCACGATGGCATGCAGCGGGTCCGCGCCGAGCCGGCGCACGATGGCGGCGAGCGCCGCGGCCTGGTCGAAGGCGCTGATCGGCGGAAACGGCGCGGTGCCGTCGGGTGTGGCGCTGTCGCCGCGCCCGCCGAGATAGTCGACGCCGAGCACACGATGCCGGTCGGTGTCGATGCCGAGTCCCGGGCCCACGATCTGCGGCCACCAGCCGCCTGCGCCCGCGAGCACGCGGTGCGCCGACATGCCGCCGAGCACCGCCACGAGCGGGGCTCCCGGCGGACCCTCGACGCGGTAGGCCATGCGCGGCCGGTCGAGCACGTCGCCGTGATGCAGCACCCAGGGCTCGGGCAGCCGCAGCACGTCCTCGTGGACGGGCGCCGCATCGCCGGCGTGCCGGGGACGTTCGAGAAGATTCTCCTGTGCCAAATCGATTGCTCCTCCAAAGGACCGATGAACCCCTGGGGAGCCGTGGCGCGCGCCGGCGCGAGGCATCGCGGCGTCAACGATGTGCCGCCGCTCATCTATCGGCGCGGGTCGTCCGCCGCCGCAGGAGTTGGCACCGTTCCGGGAGGCCTGCGCGGCAGGCGCCCGGTGGTTGCCCCGGCTTCGAAGGGCCTTTCCCTCAGCCGGTCTAGATGAGGGGCGCAATCTTAGGGAGCCCGCCCCGCCCAAGTCAAGCCGCGCGGCCGCGCAGCACGCCGGGCTTGCGCGCCGTGCACCAATGTACTAGTATGCTAATACAATCTTACATCGCCCGCAGCCCCAGCCATGAAGACCAACCGGCCCGTCACACCCCGCCAGGAACAGCAGCACGAACGCGCGCTGTTCGCGGCCATCCTCGCGCTGCGGGGTCACGTGCAGCGCCGCAGCTTCTTCCAGGGCCTGTGCACCCCCGCCGAGCTGCAGGCGATGGCGGGCCGCTGGGCCGTGGTCGAGCT
>JAJXZV010000444.1 GCA_021779875.1 Pseudomonadota bacterium | reverse complement strand
CAATTTCTCGCGCCGACCGGAACGTGTCGTGGTGCCGTTCGACGCCATCACCGGCTTCAGCGACCCCTCGGTGCCGTTCGGCTTCAAGCTGGAGCCGCGCCTCGCCGAGGCGTCGCCGCCGGTAGCCCCGCCCGCGCCGGTGGGCGACATCGCGACCGCCATGGCGTCGATCTGGCCCTTGAGGGAGCCGGCGCCCGCACCGGGGCCGGTGCCGCCGCGCATGAACGCCGAGAGGTTGCCGAGGGCGCTCCTCTTGGCGGCGAGCAGATCGAGTTCACCCTGCAATTCGGATATCTTCGCGCGCAGGTCGGCCTGCGCGCGGCGGGGCGCGGCGGCGAGCCGGCGGCGCGAGTCGTCGAGCTCGGATTGCACGGACTGGGCCTGGGCATCGAGCTTCTCGAGCAGGTGCGACATGCCGGGCGGGAGCACCGAACCGTCGGCCGCGGCCGTCCCGTCGGGGCTCTTCGCCAGCAGATCCGCGTCGAGCCGGGCCGCCTCGAAGGCCAGTGCGATCACCTGATTCGCGATCTGGCGATTGCCGTACAGGATCAGCAGGTCGCTGGGCTCACTCGCGGCCTTCTGCTGCGCGGCTAGCGTGCGATACCAGTCGATGGTCCGGTCGAGCGCGTCGATGACCTGGGTGGCGGACATCGGCGTGAGGCCGCCGGTCGGCGTCGCCTCCGGGGGGGCGGCCCGTCCGCACGGCGCGCCCAACGCGGCGGCCAGGCAGAGCGCGAGCGCGGCCGGGGCGCGCAGCGCTCCTGGGAAGATAGTCGGTTTCATCGTCCGTCCAGCCATGCCACAAGGGCTCCGATGCATATTATGATGGCGTCATCGGCGTGCGCGCCAACACACGTGGCGGCAAACGCTCATCGCACGGATTTACGGAGATCATTCATGAATTTCATTGCTCGCCGCAAGGTGCGCGCGCTGTTCCTTTGCCTGTCGTTCTGGGGTTCGGCGGCCGCGGCGGCGCCGGCGGCCGCCAGTTCCGATCCGAAGCCCGCCGCCCCGGAGGCCGAGTCGGCCGGACGCGCCCTGAGGGACGAACACCAGGTCACCCCGGGTTCGGTGACCATCGGCGGCCGGGCTCTGGCCTACCAGGCCGAGGCCGGCGTCATGGTGGTGCACGTCAAGGATCCCATGGACGAGGACGCGCCCGCGCCGGCGGCGGGGGGCGAACACCCCGCCGCCCCGCCGCCGCAGCCGCCCGAGGCCGGGATGTCGTACGTCGCCTACTTCAGGGGCGACAAGGAGGATCCGCGCCGGCCCATCACCTTCCTGTACAACGGCGGACCGGGCTCGTCGACCGTGTGGCTGCACATGGGTGCGTTCGCGCCCAAGCGGGTGGTGACCGTGGACGGCGCGCACAGCCCGGCGGCCCCCTACCGGCTGATCGACAACGAATACAGCCTGATCGACGCGAGCGATCTGGTGTTCATCGACGCGCCGGGGACGGGATTCGGGCATCTGCGCGGCACGGACAAGGAGAAGGCGTTCTACGGGGTCGACCAGGACGCCCACGCCTTCGCGAATTTCATCGTCGAATTCCTGTCGCGGCACAATCGGTGGAATTCCCCCAAGTATCTGTTCGGCGAGAGCTACGGCACGACGCGCTCGGCCGTGCTCGCCAACATCCTCGAATCGGAGAAGTCGCTGGATCTGAACGGCGTCATCCTGCTGTCCCAGATCCTGAACTTCGACGACAGCGTGGATGCGCCCCAGTACAACCCCGGGGTGGATCTGCCCTACGTGCTGGCGCTGCCCACGTATGCCGCGACCGCGTGGTATCACCACAAGCTGCCCGATCAGCCGGCCGCCCTCGAGCCGCTGCTGCGGGAGGTCGAGCGATTCGCGCTGACCGAGTATGCCGATGCGCTGGCGCAGGGTGCGTCGCTCGACGGCGGGCGCAGGACGGCCATCGCCGCGAAGCTGCACGCCTATACCGGGCTGCCGGCCGACTACATCGAGCGCTCCAACCTGCGGGTCAACGGCGGTCAGTTCGAGAAGACCCTGCTCGGCAGTGAGACGACCACCGGGCGGCTCGACACGCGTTTCGCCGGGCCGACGCTCGATCCGATGAGCCGGGAGGCGGAATACGATCCGCAGTCCGCGGCGATCTCCTCGGCGTACGTGTCGGCGTTCAACGACTACGTGCGCACCGTGCTCAAGTTCGGCGCGAACAAGACCTACAAGCCGGAGACGGACGTGGAGAAGACCTGGGATTACCTGCATCAGCCGCCGGGCGCCACGCAGAAGATCCCGGGTCCCACCAACGTCATGCCGGATCTCGCCGTCGCGATGAAGCAGAATCCGCGCCTCAAGGTGATGATGAACGGCGGCTATTACGATCTCGCCACGCCGTACTTCGCCGCCGTGTTCGAACTGCGGCAGCTGCCGATCCAGGCGTCGCTGCAGGAGAACATCGAGACCCATTTCTACACGTCCGGGCACATGGTCTACGCCCACGAGCCGGATCTGCAGGCGCTGCATGCCAACGTGGCGGCCTTCATCGACAAGACGCGCAACGGGGCGGCCGCCCGGTGAGCAACGAGGAGCTGCGGCGGTTCATCACCGACGTCGCCGACTTCCCG
Source organism: Pseudomonadota bacterium (assembly GCA_021779875.1). Classification (GTDB taxonomy): domain Bacteria; phylum Pseudomonadota; class Gammaproteobacteria; order Steroidobacterales; family Steroidobacteraceae; genus Bog-1198. Next base: position 8,433 of record JAJXZV010000444.1, on the reverse strand, counting down.
CAGCCGGGGATTCTTTTCCGGGACATCTCGCCGCTGTTGCGCGATCACTTCGAGGCGACGATCGGGGCGCTCGACCGGCTGCTCACCGAGTCCGAGTGGGACGCGGTCGATGCCGTGGCCGGCATCGAGTCGCGCGGCTTCATCCTGGGTGCGGCGCTGGCGCTACGCCGCCGCAAGGGCTTCGTGCCCGTGCGCAAGCAGGGCAAGCTGCCGCCGCCGGTGGTGAACGTCGCCTACGACCTGGAGTACGGCTCGGGGGTGCTCGAGATGAAGCCGGGGACCGGGCGCCTGTTCCTGGTCGACGACGTGCTGGCCACCGGCGGGACCATGGCGGCGGCGGCCGAACTGTGCACCCGCGCGGGCCTGTCGGTGGGCGCGCTCGGGGTCCTCATCGACCTGCACCTGGTCGCGGAATTCAAGTGGCGCGATCTCGCGGTGCGCGCGGCGATCGATTACTAGGGGCGCCGTGAGCCTGCCGTCCATCCTGGTGGTCATGGCCCTGCCGGCGGAGTCGGCCGGGGTGTTCGAGGCCGCCGCCGTGCCGGTCCTCTATTGCGGGGTGGGCAAGGTGAACGCGGCGATGGCGCTGACCCGGGCGCTGTGCCGGTACTCGCACGCGGGGCAGGCGGCGCCGCTCGTGGTGAATTTCGGTTCGGCGGGAAGCCACGTGCACGGCGCCGGCGCGCTGCTCGCCTGCCACGAGTTCGTGCAGCGGGACATGGACGTGCGCGGACTGGGGTTCGAGATCGGCGTGACGCCCTTCGACGAGTCGCCGGCCTGGCTGCGTTTCGATCCGGTGTTCACGCATCTGCACGCGGCGGTGTGCGGCAGTGGGGATTCGTTCGTCACCGGTCCGGGCGCGCAGCATCTCGACGTGGTGGACATGGAGGCCTATGCGCTCGCCAAGGTGTGCTGGATCGAGAAGGCGCGTTTCGCGTGCGTGAAATACGTGACCGACGGGGCGGATCACGAGGCCGCGGAGCACTGGCAGAGCAACGTGCATCGGGCGGCCGAGGAATTCCTCGGCCTCTACCGCATGCTGGAGAGCCCCGGAAATTGAGCCCGAACGTGCACGCCCGCGGCTCGGCCGCGATTCGCCGGCACCTCGCCTGCCTCTGTCTCGCCGGCGCCGCCCTGGCGGGCACGCGCGCGGGCGCCGCGCCGGTCCCCGCGCGCCCATTCGTGATGATGGTCTCCATCGACGGCTTGAAGCCGGAGGCCGTTCTCGACGCGGCTCGGCACGGGCTCGCCGTGCCGAATCTGCGCAAATTCCTCACCGACGGCGCGTACTCGAGCGGCGTGCGCGGCGTCCTGCCCTCGGTCACCTACCCGAGCCACGTCACGCTGCTGACCGGCGTTTCGCCGGCCCGGCACGGCGTCTACTCGAACACCACGTTCGATCCGCTGAATCGCAACGAGAAGGGCTGGTACTGGTACAGCGAGGACGTGCGGGTCGCCACGCTGTGGGACGCCGCCGCGGCGGCGCACCTGCGCACGGCCAACGTCTACTGGCCGGTGAGCGTCGGCGCGCGCATCGACTACAACCTGCCGCAGATCTGGCGCGCCGGCACCGGCGACGATCTCAAGCTGCAGCGCGCCGTCGGGACGCCGGGCCTGGAGCGGCGGCTGTCCAAGGCGCTGGGGCGCTATCCCGGCGGCATGGAGGAGACCGTCGCCGAGGACGAGATCCGCATGCGGTTCGCGATCCGCCTGCTGCGCACCGTGCACCCCGACTTCATGACGGTCTACATGACGGGCCTGGACACCGCCCAGCACGAGTCGGGACCGTTCAGTGCGGCGGCGAACGCGGCGCTCGAGCGGATCGACGCGCAGGTCGGCCAGCTGCGTGCGGCGGCGCTGCAGGCGGCGCCCGGCCGGGCCACCGTGTGCGTCGTGTCGGACCACGGATTCGCGCGGGTCGAGCACGACGTGAACCTGTACTCGGCCTTTCACGATGCGGGGCTGTTCGATCTGGGCCCGGGCGGCAAGATCACCGCCTGGCGCGCCATGCCCTGGCCGGCCGGGGGCACGGCCGCCGTGATGCTGGCGGACCCGGGGGACGCGCAGATTCGGTCACGCGTGGCGGCGCTGCTCGAGAAGCTCGCCGGCGACCCGGCGAGCGGCATCGCGCGGGTCCTCGATCACGAGGAACTCGTCCGCCGCGGCGCGTTTCCGGACGCCGAGTTCCTGGTGGCCTTCCGCAGCGGCTTCGAGCTGGGCTTCGACCTCACCGGGCCTTTGATCGCGGGCCCGACCCATGGGGGCATGCACGGCTATCTGCCCGAGGACTCCGAGATGCGGGCGTCGTTCTTCATCGTGGGGCCGGGCGTGCCCGCGGGGACGGATCTCGGCGAGATCGACATGCGGCGGATCGCGCCGACCGTCGCGAAGATCCTGGGCGTGGCACTGCCTCAGGCTGAGCTGGCGCCGCTGCCGATGGCGGCGGTTCACTCCGGGCGCTAGCTCTGCCGCTGCCAGGTCTGCGACCGACCGATCCACGAGAAGCCGATGAAGCCGCGTACGACGAGACGGGCGCCGCCGTCCGCGAGGCGCAATCGGCATCGATAGACCGTTCCGGAATCCGGGTCGAGGATGTCACCGCCGACGTACTCGCCATCCTCGTAGCGCATGTTGCGGATGATCACCAAGCCTATCATGGGGCGGTTCCGGCGATCGTCGGTGCACACCGCGCACACGCGGCTCTCGGCGCCGGGGGTGAAGCTGCGCTCGATCTTCGCGAACAGGCGTCCGTTCTCCTCGTAGATGCGCACCAGCGCCCGCGGCTGGCCGGTCTTGTCGTCGATGGTCTTCCAGAGCCCTACCGGCGAGAGGCCGGCGGGCGGGTCGGCCGCGGCCTGGTCGGCGGCGGCCTCGGTCCCGGGCGACCACCCGAGGCGGGTGAGCAGCAACAGGCATCCCAGCAGTCGGCTCGTCACGCGCATGTCGCAAGCTCCTGGCGGCGAAGAACTAGGCTCTCTCGGGCTGGCCGGCGACGGCCGGCCGGGATCGGCCGGTGCGCAGATTCATGAGCACGAGCCCCGCGACGGTCACGGCCACGCCCACGCACGCGGCCGGCGTGATGGCCTCACCCGCGAACGATCCCCAGAACAGGCCCCAGATCGGCAGCAGGTAGGTGACCGCGACGACCTGCGTCGGGCTCACGTGCTCGAGCAGGCGATAGTAGAGGAGGTACGCGATGCCGCTGCCCGCGAAGCCCAGCACCGCGACCGCCGCCACGGGGCCGGCACGCATCGGCCCGGGATGCGTGCTGCCGAGCGCGAGCGGCAGCAGGATCAGCGCGGCCAGCGAGAGCTGCGTGGTGGCGAGCCCCAGCGGATCCAGGCCGCGCAGCTTCTTCTTGGCCACCACCGTGGCCACCGCGTAGCAGATCGCGGCCAAGGCGATGATCAGCACGCCGAACACCACGCCCGCCGGGTTTCCCTGGACCGACGCGCTGCCGGCGTGCGAAACGACCACCATCAGGACGCCCGTGAACGAGAGGAGCACGCCGGCGATGGTGGCCGCCCCGGCGACCGCCCGATCGACGGCCATGGACAGCAGCAGCGCCCAGATGGGCGTGGTCGCGTTCAGCACCGCCGCGATGTTGCTCGGGACCGTGCGTTCGCCCCATGCGAAGAACGTGAACGGGAGGGCGTTGTTGAGCACCGCGACCAGCAGCAGCCACGGCAGCAGGCGCCGCGGCGGCAGCCGGTTGCCGCCGACGACCATCACGGTCGCGAGCAGGCCCGCGCCGAGCGCGCAGCGCAGCGCGGCGATCCACAGCGGCGGGAACGTGGGCATGGCGACGCGCATCATGAGGAACGAGATTCCCCACACCGCCGACAGCAGGACGATCTGGAACAGGTAGCGTGCTTTCATCGATGAGTCGAGCGGCGCGAGGCCTCCGAGGGGGCGGTGATCATTCCATTATACTGGCGGGCATTGCCTCATTTAAGCGTCATTTCGGGCGGACTCTTGAAATTGATCGATCCTCTGCGCGGTCGGCGCGCGATGCCCTCCGGGAGCGGTGCGCCGCCGCTCGTCGTCCGGTGCGGGGCATTCGGCGACATGGTGCTGATCACGGCGCTGATCCGCGAACTCGAGGCCCGCTGGCGGCGGCCGGTCGACGTGCTGACGTCGGGCCCGTGGAGCGAGCCGCTGCTGCGCGGCCAGCCCGGCGTCGGCGAGCTGGTCCGGGTCCGCAGCCGAAAGACCCCTCATTGGCTGAGTCCGGATCAACGGCGGGCGGTGGCGTGGCTGCGGGCGCGCGGCCGAGGGCCGGTGTGGTATTGCGATGCCAACGATTCGGCGCGTTCGATGTTGACCCGCGCCGGCATCCCGGACGAATTCATCGTCGACGTGCGCGATCACCCGCTGCTCGCGGGCGAGCATGCGACCGAGCAGTGGCGCCGGATCGGGCGCATCGATCCGCCGGCGGCCGCCGCGCCGCTCGCGCTCGAGGGGGTCGAGCCGCCCGCCGGCTGTCATCTGACCGTGCTCCCGGCGCAGCGCGCGGACCTCGACGCCTGGCTCGAGGCCCGCGGGCTGGGCGGCATCGGGCTGGTCCTCATCCAGGTGGGCAACAAGCGCACCATGCGCCGCGGCTGGAAGCGGCTGGCCGTGAATCACAAGTACTGGCCGAACGACCGCTGGGCGGCGGTGCTCGCGCACGTGCGCGAGCGCTGCCCGGATCATGCGATCCTGATGCTCGGCACCGGTCCGGAGTACGCGCTCAACGAGGAGGTGGCGGCGCTGGCGCGGATCGAGCGGCTCTACAACGTGGCCGACGATCTGCCGATTCCTCGGCTGGTGGCGCTGCTCGAGCGGGCCGCCGGACTGATCACCGTGGACTCCGGACCGGCGCACGCCGCCGCCGCCGTGGGCTGTCCGCTGGTGGTGCTGTTCGGCCGGGCCTCGACGTCCCTGTATCGGCCGTTCGGTTCACCGGGCGCGGACGTGAAGGTGCTCAGCGGCACCGTCGACGGCGAACCCAGCATGCTCGGCATCGGAACCGCCGCCGTCGCCGATGCCTGGTCGGGGCTGCGCCTGCGCGGCTAGGTCATGCACTTGAGCATGTCGGCCGTCGCGAGCACCACGCCGCGGCGGGTGACGAAGAAGCGCTGACGGTCGAGCTCGACGTCGTGGCCGATGCTGAGGCCGTCGGGCACGCTGCAGTTCTCGTCGAGTATGGCGTGCCGGATCTTGCAGTTCCGCCCCACGGTCACGCCCGGCAGCAACACCGAACTCTCGATGGCGCTGCCGTCCTCGACGCGCACGTCGTTCGACAGCAGCGACTGCGAGACGTAGGCGCCGGAGATGATGCAGCCGCCGGCGACCATGGAATTGACCGCCATGCCGCGCCGCCCCTCCTCGTCGAGCACGAACTTCGCGGGCGGCTGCTGTCCCTGATAGGTCCAGATGGGCCACTGCGTGTCGTAGATGTTCAATTCGGGATTCAGCGCCACGAGCTCCATGTTGGCCTCGTAGAGCGCATCGACGTTGCCGACGTCGCGCCAGTAGTTCTGCGCCCGGGTCTCGACGTCCTGGAACGGATAGGCATAGACCCTCGCCCGTGCGATCGACGGCGGGATGATGTTCTTGCCGAAATCGTGGCTGCTCGACTCGCTCGCGGCATCCTCGATGAGCAGTTTCTCCAGGCGGTTCATGCCGATCACGTAGATGCCCATGGAGGCGCGGGCGAGATCGGGACGGCCCTCGATCGGATCGGGATTCTGCGGCTTCTCGGCGAATTTCGTCACGCGGTTGTTCGCGTCGGTCGTGAGGATGCCGAACTCGTCGGCGCGCTCGATGGGCACGTCCACCACGCCGACCGTGATGTCGGCCTCGTTCTGCTCGTGGTAGGCGATCATCGGGCCGTAATCCATCTTGTAGATGTGGTCGCCGGCGAGGATGAGCACGTGCGTCGGGTTGAGCGAGCGGATGAACTCGAGATTCTGATAGACCGAGTCGGCCGTTCCGCGATACCAATGCTGGCCGACCTGCTGCTGCGCCGGGATCAGTTCGACGAACTCGCCGAGCTCGCCGCGCAGATAGCTCCAGCCGCGCTGGATGTGCTGGATCAGGGACTGGGACTTGTACTGCGTCAGTACGGCCACCTGGCGTATGCCGGAATTCACGCAATTCGACAGGACGAAGTCGATGATGCGGAACTTCCCGCCGAACGGAGTGGCCGGCTTGCAGCGATGCTCCGTCAGCGCCTTGAGCCGTTCGCCGCGGCCGCCGGCCATCACCACCGCGATGGTGCCGCTGGTCAGGCGGCTGACGTAGCGACCGGTGTTGTTTCTCGCAGCGTATCTGATGGCCATGATGCTTCCAGCGTCGATTCGCCCGACTGAATCATCGATCCACGAAGTGTGGTTCCAGCGTGCCACACTCCGCACACCGTCGCACGGTATTTTAATGCCGCCATTTCACCCTTTGATAGACTTGCGGCCGATGAAACCGATGAAGATCTGCATCCTCAGTTCCGAGATCATGCCGTACGCGAAGACCGGCGGGCTGGCGGACGTGGCCGGAGCGCTGATCGGCGAGCTCAAGGCGCGCGGCCACGACGTTCGCGGCTTCATGCCGCTCTACCGCGGCGTACGCGACCGCGAACCTTCGATGCGCGCGCTCGCGGAGCTCACCGACGTCGGCCTGCGGCTCGGCGACACGTCCTATCTCTACTCCGTGCTCGCCGGGAACTTTCCGGGGACCGGGGCGACGATGTATTTCATCGACTGCCCGGCCCTGTACGACCGGCCCGGCTTCTACACCTCGGACGCGGACGAACATCGCCGCTTCATCCTGTTCACGCGCGCGGCGCTCGAGACGTGCCGGCGGATCGGGTTCGGGCCGGACGTGTTTCACTGCAATGACTGGCATACCGGGTTTCTGCCCCTGTACCTGAAGACGATCTATTCCGGGGAGGCGCTGTTCGAGCGTTCGCGCTCCCTCATGACCATCCACAATATCGGTTATCAGGGCGTGATGTCCGCCGCCGCGCTCGACGACCTCGGCGTGGACGGCATCCGGCCGCTGATCGACCCGGAGGACCTGTCGGCGGGTGTCGTCAATGCGCTGCGCACCGGCTTGAAGTACGCGGACGTCGTGTCGACCGTGAGCCCGACCTACGCCCGCGAGATCTGCGCCACGGAGCTCGGCATGGGGATGCAGGCGACGCTGCTCGCGCGCGGCGAGCCGGTGATCGGCATCCTGAACGGTGTGGACTATCGCGAATGGGATCCGAGGCACGATCCGCACCTCGGTGCGCATTTCGATCCGCGGGATCTTGCCGGCAAGCGCGAGAACAAGCGGACCCTGCTCGGGGATGCGGGCCTGACCGTGGACCCGTCCCGGCCGCTGATCGGCATGGTGTCGCGGCTCGCCGAGCAGAAGGGTTTCGACCTGCTGATGCAGGTCCTGCCGCGATGCCTTGCGGAGCACGACTGCGCCTTCGTCGCTCTCGGCAGCGGCGAGCCGCGCTACGCCGAGTTTCTCGAAGGCCTGGTGCGGCGCTTTCCCGGCCGCGCCGCGTTCAGCGGTCGGCACGACGAGGCAATGGCGCATCTGATCGAGGCGGGGAGCGATGCGTTCCTGATGCCGTCGCGGTACGAGCCCTGCGGGCTCAACCAGATTTACAGCCTGAGATACGGCACCATTCCGATCGTGCGCAACACGGGCGGCCTCGCCGATTCGGTGCGGCATTTCGATCCGGGGACCGGGGAAGGCACCGGCTGCGTGTTCAACGATTACGACACCGCGGCCGTGAACTGGGCGATCGGCACCACCCTGTCCTGGTACGCCGACGCGCCGCTGTGGGATCGTCTGGTGCAAAACGCCATGGCGCAGGACTTCTCCTGGAGCCGGCAGGTGGCCGAGTACGAGGCGCTCTACCGCCGGGAATCCGATCTGGCCGCCGTCTCGAGCAGCGCATAGCGGCGGCCGTTCGGCAGCGCATAGCGCGCGGCGATCCGCAGCCCCGTCCCATCCATCCAGGCCGGCGACGCCTGCTCGGGCGGACGCCCGGTCCAGCGGCCGAGCAGCGGGCCCGGTTGCCGCCCGGACAACTGGGTGAGCACGCGGGCATCGGGCCGCAGTCGCAGCTGCCGCCGCAATTGCTCGAGCGCGGCGGGCGCCTGGGGGCCCGGCACCAGCGCGACGTCGGTGCGCGCATACAGATCGACCATCGCGCGGGTGGTCTCGTCCGGCGTGTACAGGATCAACGGATGCCCGGCCGCATCGCGCCGGACCGCGCGGCCGATGGCGCCCAGGTCCTGCCAGGCGTCGACCGCCCGGTAGATCTGCGAGGCCGGGCCGATCAGCAGCGCCGAGTAGGCGAGCAGGGACGCGAACAGCGCGGCCGGCACGCGCCTCGAACGCGCCGCGGCGAGCGCCGCGAGGGCGAGCGCCGCGGCGGCGGCGATCCCGCCG
>JAJXZV010000135.1 GCA_021779875.1 Pseudomonadota bacterium | reverse complement strand
CGCCACGTGGTCGATGTTCACGCCGAGCGCGAGTCCCTGGTTCATGAGGTCTCCATCTGGCGCAGCGCCAGCATCACTTCGCGCGATTTCAAGGACCGTCCCTCGAGACAGGCGTCGATCGCGGCGCGCAGCACGCGCTTGGCGTCGCGCAACGAGCGCGCCGACTCGAAGCGCTCCACCTCCAGATCGTTCAAGGACCTGCCGTAGACCGCGCCCGGGGTCTCGGCCACGCAGGCGCGCGCCCCGCCGGCGATCACGCACCGATAGTAGCCGTCCGGATCGATCGGCGCGCCCTCCCCGGTGCGCGACAGCTCGAGCCCGTAGCCCAGGCCCTCGAGCAGGCGCTTCTCGAAGCGGCGCAGCGCCGCTTCCTGCGCACCGCCGTCGGCCAGCGCGGCCACGGCGGCGGCGTAGGCGTCGAAGATCCCCGGGTGCGGATCCCAGCGTTCGGTGAGCTTCAGGAGCAGTTCGTTGACGTAGAAGCCGCTCATCAGCCGGTCCGCGCCGAGCGAGCCCGGCGGCCCGTCGAGCTCCGCGCTCTGCAGCTGGCAGGCCTCGGTGCGGCCCGTCCAGCTCAGCAGCAGGCGCTGAAACGGCCGCAGGGCGCCGCGCAGCGGCGATTTCGCCGAATTCGCGCCGCGCGCGAACAAGGTCAGGCGCCCGTGCTCGGCGGTGAACGCCTCGACGATGCGGCTGGTGTCGCGGTACGGACGCTGGTGCAGGACGTAGGCCGGCGCCAGCCACACCCGTCGCGCGCTCCTCACAACGTGTCGTACCCGAACTGACGCAAGGCCATCTCGCTGTCCGCCCAGTTCTCCTTGACCTTCACCCACAGCTCGAGGTGCACCGGCCGCTGCCACAGGTCGGCGAGCTCGATGCGCGCCAGGCGCCCGATGTCGCGCAGCCGCTCGCCGCGCTGCCCGATCACGATGGCCTTCTGACCGCTGCGCTCCACCCAGATCACGGCGTTGATGACGACGCGGCCGTCCTCCTCGGCGAACCGCTCGATCTGCACGTTGATGCCGTACGGCAGCTCCTCGCGCAGATTCAAGGTGAGCTTCTCGCGGATGACCTCGGCGGCGTGGAACGGCTCGTCGCGGTCGGTGAGCACGTCGGGCGCGAACAAGGGCGGGGACGGCGGCAGGCGCGAGGCCACCAGATCGACCAGGCGGTCGAGGTTGTCGGCCGCGAGCGCCGAAATCGGCACGATCCCCGAGGCCGGGATGCGCTGGGTCATCTCCTCGAGGAACGGCAGCATGCGATCCCGGGGGACCACCTTGTCCGCCTTGTTCACGACCACGAACAGCGGCTGCTTCAGGCCCCGCACCCGCTCCCACACCCACTGATCCTCCTCGGTGAAGCGCAGCGCCTCCACCACGAACAGGATCACGTCGGCGTCGCGCGAGGACGACAGGGCCACGCGGTTCATGTACTGGTTCATGATCCGGCGGGCCGAATCGTGCAGCCCCGGCGTGTCGATGAGCACGAGCTGGGCCTGCGGCCGGTTGACCACCCCCAGGATGCGGTGCCGGGTGGTCTGGGGCTTGGCCGTGACGATGCTGACCTTGCGGCCCACGAGGGCGTTCACCAGCGTCGACTTGCCGACGTTCGGCCGGCCGACGATGGCCACGAAACCGGCGCGAAAGGGTGCGCCGCTCATGCCTGCCCCCGCAGTCCGGGCGGCAGCAGCTCGAGCACCCGGGCGGCGGCCATCTGCTCGGCCCGGCGCCGGCTGGCGCCCTCGGCGACCGCGGCGACGTCGAAGGCCTGCACGGCGCAGCTGACCGTGAACGCCTGGTCGTGCGGGTCGCCCGACACCGCCGTGAGGGTGTAGATCGGCAGCGGCAAACCGCGCCCCTGCAGCACCTCCTGCAGACGGGTCTTCGGATCCTTGAGCGTGCCGACCGCCGGCAGCGAGCCGAGCCGCGGCGCGATCAGCCGCGCCGCGGCGGCGGCGGCCGCCTCGTATCCCGAGTCCAGATAGATCGCCCCCAACATCGCCTCCAGCGCATCGGCGAGGATCGATTCCCGCCGGTAACCGCCGCTCCTCATTTCCCCGCCGCCGAGGCGCACGTGGTCGCCGACCCCGAGCTCCGCGGCGATCCTCGCCAGGCTCTCCCCGCTCACCAGCGAGGCGCGCTGTCGCGACAGCGCCCCTTCGTCGGCCTTCGGATGCGCATCGTATAGCATGCGCGCGACCGCGCAATTGAGAATCGCATCGCCCAGGAATTCCAGCCGCTCGTTGTGATCGGCCCCCGCGCTGCGGTGGGTGAGCGCGGTCCGGCACAACCCGGGTTCGGCGAACGCGTGGCCGAAGGTCCGCCGCACCCAGTCGAGCGGCTCGTCCGCCGTGCGCTGCGCGCTCACTGCACCTTCACGGTCTTCTCGAAGTGCGCCGACAGCGACACGTTGCCGATGTAGGGAACCGAATCGTCGTAGGCCACGTGCAGCGACACGCCGCGGTCGTCCTTCACCACCTCGATGTCCTTGAAATCGACGCCGCTCACGTCCTCGATCGACCAGTGGCGCTCGAGCGAGCGCCGGATCCCGGCCGGGTCCGGATTGTCGCCCTTGAACTCGGTCGCCACCGACTGCATGGTGTGCGCGATCTTCATGTAGTTCAGGTACACCGGCGCGAGGCGTATACCTCCGTAGCCGAGCAGGCCCACGAGGGCGAGGATCGTCAGCATGCCGATGAAGGTCATGCCTGCCTGATCGCTCCGTGAACTCGACATCTTGCGCATGGCATCCTCTCCGCTGACTTCGAGCTACTGAATCGCCTTGCCGATCCGGCTCCAGACCGGCCCGTCCCGGGTGTCGAGATTAAGCCAGATT
>JAJXZV010000077.1 GCA_021779875.1 Pseudomonadota bacterium | reverse complement strand
GCGTACTGGCACTATGATTTCGTGGCCCGGCTCGGCGGCACGGAGCTTTACGTTCCCGAGCAGCACGTCGAGTTCAAGGGCGGGGTGATGTTGCCGCATCGGCTGCGCGTCACCGGTCGCATCGCCTGGACGCAGCCGGCTTTCATCGATGATTTCCAGTTCGTCGCCGGCCATGTGAAGACGGCCGTCGCCAAGCAGACCATCCCCGCCCCCTCCGTGGTGCATTTCCGGGGCGGGCGGAATTCGATCGACCGGCGGGTCTACCCCGAGATGGACGCATTCTTCGACGATCTCGGCCGCGCCTACCACCACGCCGTGCAGGCCTTCGCCGCCGCTGGCTGCCGCTACCTCCAGCTCGACGAGGTCAACATCGCCTATCTCTGCGACCCGGAGCAGATCGCCGGTCTCAAGTCGCGCGGCGATTACGTGGAAAACCTGCTCGGCATCTACGCCGACCTGATCAACCGCGCCATCGCCGGCCGCCCCGCCGACATGGTGGTGTCGATGCATCTCTGCCGCGGCAATTTCCGATCCACCTTCATCGCCACCGGCGGCTACGAGCCGGTAGCGGAGGCGCTGTTCAACCAGATTGGCGTCGACGCCTATTTCATGGAGTGGGACACCGAGCGTGCCGGCGGGTTCGAGCCGTTGCGCTTCGTCCCCCGCGGCAACAAGATCGTGGTGCTCGGCCTCGTGACCACCAAGACCGGCGCGCTGGAGTCGACGGACGATCTGAAGCGCCGCATCGAGGCGGCGAGCCGCTTCGTCCCACTGGAGCAGCTCGCACTGTCGCCGCAATGCGGCTTCGCCAGCACCGAGGAAGGCAATCTGCTGACCGCCGATGAGCAGTGGCGCAAGCTCGAACGATGCGTCGAGGTTGCCCGCGAGGTCTGGGGCGCGGTCTAGCCGCCGGCCAGCGATTCCCCACGTGAAGGTTCTCGAAGTCACCAACGTCGATTTCGCGCTGCGCCAGTTCATCCTGCCGCTGCTGCGCGGCATCCGCGAGCGCGGGCACGAGGTCGTGGGGGTCTGCGCCGACGGCCCGCTGCTCGCGCAGGTGCGCGCCGAGGGCATCCGGGTCGAGACGGTGCCGATGTCGCGCAGCCTCTCGCCGGGCGCGCAACTACGGGCCTTCCTCGCGCTGTTGGCGCTGATGCGCCGCGAGAAGCCCGACCTCGTGCACGCGCACATGCCGATCAGCGGGTTCCTCGCCCGCCTCGCCGCACGCGTCGCCGGCGTGCCGCGCATCGCCTACACATGCCATGGCTATCTCTTCAACCAGCCCGGACCTTGGTGGCGGCGATATCTCGCGATCGGGCTCGAATGGATCGCCGGACGCGTCACGGATGTCTATTTCAATGTCTCCGCCGCGGAGGCGCAGGACGCACGGCGGCTGCACCTCGCCCGCGCCCCGGTCGCCATCGGCAACGGCCGCAACCCCGAACGCTTCCGCCCGGACCCGCAGGCGCGCCTGCGCATCCGCGCAGAGCTGCGGACGCCGCCCGAGCGTACGGTGGTGGTGATCGTCTCCCGCCTGGTCCGCGCCAAGGGTATCCCGGAGCTGTTGGCGGCCATGGCGGACCTCGACGCCGAGCTCTGGGTGGTCGGCGAGCGCCTCGCCTCCGACCACGACGACTCCGTCGAACCGGATTTCGCCAGCAGCCGGCTTGGTTCGCGCCTCAAGCGGCTCGGCTACCGCGAGGACATACCGGCGCTCCTGGCCGCCGCCGATATCTTCGCGCTGCCCAGCCATTTCGAGGGGCTGCCGATGTCGATCGTCGAGGCGATGCTGGTGGGCCTGCCGGTCGTCGCCTCGGATCTGCGCGGCGTGCGCGAGCAAGTGGTGGATGGAGAGACGGGATACCTGGTTCCCGTCCGCAGCGTGGCCCCGCTCGCGGCGGCACTCGGTCGCCTGGCGGCGAACCCGGGGTTGCGCCACGCGATGGCCGAGGCGGGCCGCGCCCGCGCCCTCGAGCACTTCGACGAACGCCAGATTCTGGCGCTCACGCTCGACCTTCTGGGCCTTTAGAGCAAGATCCGACCGCAGCATCATCTGGTCGGATTCCCTGCTCCAGAAAACTCAGGATCCAGAGCCAGCTATCGCCGGTCTGCCTGAGCCGGACAGGCTCGGAGAGAGCGGAGGTTGCGCTGGGCCGGCCCCGGCGAAACTGGACATTTGCGCCCGGTTCCGCCCCGCGCTACCGGGGACTCATGGCCGACATCACCCCAATTCGCCGCGCCCTGATCTCCGTCTCCGACAAGACCGGGCTGCTTCCCCTGGCCGAGGCGCTCGCCGCGGCCGGCGTCGAGATCCTTTCCACCGGCGGCACCGCCCGAACGCTGCGCGAGGCGGGGATCGCGGTGAAGGAAGTCTCGGACCACACCGGGTTCCCGGAGATCCTGGACGGGCGGGTGAAAACGCTGGTGCCGCAGATCCATGGCGGCCTGCTCGCTCGCCGCGATGACCCCGCCCATCTCCAGCAGATGCAGGCGCACGCCATCGCCCCGATCGATCTTCTCGTCGTCAACCTCTACCCGTTCGAGGAAACGGTCGCGAAGGGCGCCGATTTCGCGACCTGCATCGAGAACATCGATATCGGCGGCCCGGCACTGATCCGTGCCGCGGCCAAGAACCACGCCTTCGTCACCGTGCTCACCGCGCCCGACCAGTACGCCACGGTGCAGGCGGAAATCGCCACCGAGGGCGGCACCGGCGCGGCGCTGCGCCGCACGCTCGCCGCCGCCGCCTATGCGCGCACCGCCGCTTATGACGCGGCCGTATCCGCCTGGTTCGCGAGCCATCTCGGCGAGACCTACCCGACCCGCCTGACCATTT
>JAJXZV010000251.1 GCA_021779875.1 Pseudomonadota bacterium | reverse complement strand
GCCCGGATGGGCGGCGACCACGTGCTCGACGAAGCGTCGATGCACGTCCGCGAGATCGTAGGGCGGCTGCCGGAAGGCGAAACAACCGCGCCAGGCGCCCAGCACGTGGCCGCCTTCCGAAACGGGACGCAGCGGCTGCTCGCTGTATTTTTCCATCTGCCGCTGCTGCTCCTCGGCGGTGAACAGCGGCATTCCCACCGCCACCAGCCGCCTGACCCGGTCCGGGATCTGATGGGCGATCTCGACGGCCTCGATTCCGCCGACGTGCGTCCCGAGCAGATCGAAGGGCCCGTCGAGGCCGGCCGCGTCCAGCGCATCGATCGTCCCGCGGGCGTACTGCTCCAGCGACAGCGCCCAGGGCGGCGCATCCGAGAATCCGTAGCCCAGCCGATCGGGGGCATGCGTGGGACGGGGCAGCCGCTCCTGCAGCGCCTCCCACATGGCCCCCGAGCGCGGCGAGCCGTGCAGCAGCACCAGCGGTACACCCCGGCCTTCGCGGCTGCGCAGGTGCATCTGACCGAAGCGGGTCGGATGGATGCGGCGGATCGAGGACATGTCAATGCACGCGCAGGAACGGCTCGATCAGCGAAGCGACGCGCTCCGGGCACTCGACGTGCATCAAGTGGCCCGCGTCAGGCACGTGGATCCACTCGGCGCGCGGGAAGGCGCGGCGCAGCGCCGCCTCTTCGCCGTCGGCGCCGAGCCTGCGCAGGTACCGCGATTCGGCGCCGACCAGAATCAGCATCGGCGCCTCGATGTTCCGCCAACACGCCTCCGCATCCTCCCGATGATAGGGCACGGGATTGACCCAGCGATGGCGCGGATCCGCCTTGAGGCGCACCCGCCCGTCGGCGCCGAGTCTACCCCAGGCCGACGCGAGGAAATCCGCACGCGCGTCGCAAAGCCGCGGATGGTGCGCTCGAATCGATGCCGCGAGCTGCCCGAACGACGCGTAGTCGCGCGCCGGCGGCGCCGATTTCACCTCATCGAGCCAGCGCCGCAGCCGCGCCGGCACGCCGTCGGACGAGGCCCGCGGCACTCCGAGGCCCTCGATGTTCACCAGGCAGCGCACGCGCGCGGGCCGCACCCCCGCATACAGGCTCGCGATGTGGCCACCCATGCTGTGGCCGACCAGCCGCACCGGCCCATCCGGCGAGAATCGGTCCAGCAAGGCGTCCAGATCGGCGAGGTAATCGTGGAACCAGTAGCCGGCCGCCGCCCAGTCGCTGCGGCCGAATCCGCGCCAATCCGGTGCGAGCAACGGCCGGTCGTCCGCGAACGCATCCACCATCAATTGAAAGGACTCGCCCGCATCCTCCCAGCCGTGCAGCAGGACCACCGGCGGGTCGTGCGCGCCCGGATCGCCCCACCGGGTCAGATGCACCCCGAGACCACGGACCTGCAAGCTCAGATGCCGCGGCCCGCGACGGGGCCGGTACGAGTCCTGTTCGCCGGGCACGCCGAGTGACCTAGCCGCCGAGAAATATTCGGTACGCCGGATTCTCCGTCTCCTCGACGTAGGCGTACTGCAGGTCGGCCAGATGCAGGTGGAAGTCGGTGAGCGTCTGCGGCGGGACTTGAATGCCCGCGAGCACGCGCCCGTGATCCGACCCGTGATTGCGGTAGTGGAACAGGCTGATGTTCCAGCCGGAGCCGATCGCCTGCAGGAACTTGAGCAGGGCGCCCGGGCGCTCCGGAAATTCGAAACGAAACAATCGCTCGTCGACCAGGCCGTGCGGCTGGCCGCCGACCATGTAGCGCACGTGCAGCTTCGCCATTTCGTTGTCGGTCATGTCGCGGACGGCGAACCCGGCGTCGGCGATGGTCTCGATCAGCGAGGCACGCTCCGCCCTGCCCCGGGAGAGCGCCAGCCCGACGAATACCTGAGCCGCCTGGCGATCGGCGAACCGGTAGTTGAACTCGGTGACGCTGTGCCTGCCGAGCACCTCGCAGAAGCGCAGGAACGAGCCCGGCGCCTCGGGAATCTGCACCGCGAACAGCGCCTCGCGCTGCGCGCCCAGATCGGCGCGCTCGGCGACGTAGCGCAACCGGTCGAAATTCATGTTCGCGCCGCCGTTGATCGAGATCAGCGTGCGCCCGCTCAAGGCCTCGCGCGCCACGTACTTCTTGATGCCCGCCACGGCCAGGGCGCCCGCCGGCTCGGCGATCGAACGCGTGTCCTCGAAGATGTCCTGGATCGCCGCGCAGATCTGATCCGTGCTCACCAACAGCAGTTCGTCGACGTAGGCACGCGCGAGCCGGAAAGTTTCCTCGCCCACCCGCCGCACCGCGACGCCGTCGGCGAAGATGCCCACCCGATCGAGCGTGATCCGCCGGCCGGCGCGCAGCGACTCGTACATGCTGGCGGCGTCCTCCGGCTCCACGCCGATGATCTTGATGCGCGGATACAGGGACTTCGCGTACGCCGCGACGCCGGCTATCAAGCCACCGCCGCCGACCGGCACGAAGATCGCATCGATGTCGTCGCCGTGGTGCTGACGCAGGATCTCCATGGCGACCGTGCCCTGCCCGGCGATCACGTCCGGATCGTCGAAGGGATGCACGAACACCAGGCCGCGCTCGCGCGCGAGCTCGGTGGCGTGCTCGTAGGCCTGATCGAAGTCATCGCCATGCAGCACGATCTCGCCGCCGAGATTCGCCACCGCCTGCACCTTGATCTCGGGGGTGGTCACGGGCATCACGATGACCGCCCGGATGCCCCGGGTGCGCGCCCCGAGCGCGACGCCCTGCGCGTGGTTGCCGGCGGAGGCGCAGATCACGCCTCGCTGCGCGCTCAGCGCGGACAGCTGCGCGATCTTGTTGTAGGCGCCTCGGATCT
>JAJXZV010000275.1 GCA_021779875.1 Pseudomonadota bacterium | reverse complement strand
AGCTGATCGAGGGCATCTTCGCCGGCGAGACCATCAACACGCCGAGCATGCTCGCCGCCGAGGACGCGCTGGACGGGCTGCGCTGGGCGGAGAGCGTCGGCGGGCTGCCCGCGCTGGTCGCGCGCTCCGAGGCCAATCTCGCGGCGGTCGCGGAATGGGTCGCCCGCCGGCCGGGGATCGACTTCCTCGCCGCGCACCCGGCCACGCGCTCCTCGACCGCGATCTGCCTTTCCATCACCGCGCCGTGGTTCGCGGCGCTGCCCGCGGCGGAACAGGCGCAGGCGGCGAAACGGCTCGCCTCCCTGCTCGACCGGGAAGGGGTGGCGCACGACATCGCCGCCTACCGCGACGCGCCGCCCGGCCTGCGCATCTGGGGCGGCGGCACCGTCGAGACCGCGGACATCCGCGCCCTGCTCCCGTGGATCGAATGGGCGCTCGCGGAAATCGAGGCCGGGCTCGCCAGCGCGGAGAAGGTGGCATGAGCGCGCCGTTCAGGGTCCTGATCAGCGACCAGCTCTCGCCGGAGGCGGCGGAGATCTTCGCCCGGCGCGGCATCGCGGCCGACGTCAGGACCGGGCTCTCCCCCGCCGAGCTGCGCGCCATCATCGGCGAGTACGACGGGCTCGCGGTGCGTTCGGCGACCAAGGTGACGCGGGAGGTGCTGGAGGCGGCGCCACGCCTCAAGGTGGTCGGCCGCGCCGGCATCGGCGTCGACAACGTCGACGTCAAGACCGCGACCGCGCGTGGCGTCGTGGTGATGAACACGCCATTCGGCAACGCCATCACCACCGCCGAGCACGCGATCGCGCTGATCTTCGCGCTCGCCCGCCAGATCCCCGAGGCCAGCGCTTCGACCAAGGCGGGCAAGTGGGAGAAGAACCGGTTCATGGGCAGCGAGCTCGCGGCCAAGACGCTCGGGCTGATCGGCTGCGGCAACATCGGCTCCATCGTCGCCGACCGCGCGCTGGGGCTGAAGATGAAGGTGCTCGCCTACGACCCGTTCCTGGCCGACGAGCGCGCCGTCGCGATCGGGGTCGAGAAGGTCGATCTGCCCGCCCTGCTCGCCCACGCCGACATCATCACCCTCCATACCCCGCTGACCAACGCCACCCGCAACATCCTCTCGCGCGAGGCGCTCGCCGCGACCAGGAAGGGCGTGCGCATCATCAATTGCGCGCGCGGCGGGCTGATCGACGAGGCCGCCCTCGCCGAGGCGCTGGCCGCCGGCCACGTCGCGGGCGCAGCGCTCGATGTGTTCGAGACCGAGCCCGCCCGGGAGAGCCCGCTGTTCGCCTTCGAGAATGTCGTGTGCACCCCCCACCTCGGCGCGGCGACGGCGGAGGCGCAGGAGAAGGTCGCGCTCCAGGTGGCCGAGCAGATGAGCGATTTCCTGCTCACCGGCGCGGTGGAAAACGCCATCAACATGCCCGCGGTCTCCGCCGAGGAGGCGCCGCGGCTCAAGCCCTATCTCGAGCTCTGCCGCCTGCTCGGCGCCTTCGCCGGACAGTTGACGCAGGCACGCGAAGGCGTCATCCGCCGCATCGGCATCGAATACGAAGGCCTCGCCGCCGCGCTGAACCACAAGCCGCTGACGGCGGCCGCCCTCGCCGGCGTGCTCTCGCCGGTGATGGACGGGGCCAACATGGTGAGCGCGCCCCTGCTCGCGCGCGAGCACGGCATCGCGGTGGCCGAGACCGTCCACGACCGGCCGAGCGAGTACCAGACGCTGGTGCGGCTGACCATCGACACCGCGGAGCAGACCCGCAGTGTCGCCGGCACCCTGTTCGCCGGCGCGCGCCCGCGGCTGGTCGAGATCAAGGGCATCCCCGTCGAGGCCGACTTCGGCCGCCACATGATCTACGTGACCAACCAGGACAAGCCCGGCTTCATCGGCCGCTTCGGCGCGACCCTCGCGGAAGCCGGCATCAACATCGCGACCTTCCACCTCGGCCGCTCGGCGAAGGGCGCGGACGCGATCTGCCTGGTCTCGGTCGATGAGCCGGTCGCCGACGCGGTGCTGCACGACGTGCGCGCCCTGCCGCTCGTGATGCAGGCGACGGCGCTCAGCTTCTGAGCGCCGGGGCTCCGGGCGCCGCCGGCTCCGCGACCCCCGCCGGGCGCGGGCCGCCGGTCGCCCAGTCCAGCAGTTCCACCGTGTGGACCACCGCGATCGTGCCTGCCGAGGCGATCTGGGTGATGCAGCCGATGTTGCCGGCGGCGACCAGTTCCGCCCCGGTGCGCGCGATGTTGGCGAGCTTGCGGGCGCGCAGCCGCTCCGCGATCGCGGGCTGCAACAGGTTGTAGGTGCCGGCGGAGCCGCAGCAGAGATGCCCCTCGGGCACGTCGAGCACGGTGAAGCCCGCCGCCCGCAGAAGCTCCTTCGGCTCGGCGCGGATCTGCTGGCCGTGCTGGAGCGAACAGGCGCTGTGGTAGGCGACCCTCCGGCCGGTGGCGATCACCGGCGCGCGCAGCCCGAGATCGCGCATCACTTCAGAAACATCCCGCGCCAGCGCGGAGATTTTGGCCGCCGCCGCGGCCAGCTCGGGGTCGGCGCGGAACAGGAAGCCATAGTCCTTCACGGCGGTGCCGCAGCCCGAGGCGTTGATGACGATCGCGTCGAGCCCGCCGCCCTCGAGCTCGCGCATCCAGGCGCGGATGTTCGCGCGCGCCGGCGCGAGACCGTCCTGCCCGAGATGGTGCGCGAGCGCGCCGCAGCAGCCCGCGCCGGCCGCCACCACCACCGCGCAGCCGTGGCGGGTGAGCAGGCGAACCGTCGCCTCGTTGATGGCCGGCGCGAGCACCTGCTGCGCGCAGCCGGAAAGCAGCGCCACCCGCATCCGCC
>JAJXZV010000400.1 GCA_021779875.1 Pseudomonadota bacterium | reverse complement strand
GGGAACTCGACAGGTTGTTCTGCGCAACCAGCGAGTTGATGTTCGTATTGAGAACGAGTGCCATGTTGAAAAACTCCTGATGGTTGATACACCGGCCCGTCTTAGGCCCTACTTTCGCCTTAGTGTCACTTCACCCGCCTAGCGGGCGGACCGGTGACACACTCAGGAGGTTTATCGGACCCGCGGCTGGGTTCTTTAGGGGGAAATCCCCAAGCCGGTGAGCCTTTTTCTTGCGCTCCGTCACCTTTTTGGCCCAGGGCGATTGACACGCGGGCCGGCGGCCGTCCGCCCCCGGCGGGCGTTATCGGCAGCCGCGGCGCTTTTTGGAGTATGATGCGCGGAAATTTTTCCCCGCCATCGCCACACCCCCTTGAAAACCGTCAGACGCAAGAGCCCGAAGGTCGGCTTCGTGAGCCTGGGCTGCCCCAAGGCGCTGGTCGATTCCGAGCGCATCCTCACCCGGCTGCGCGCGGAGGGCTACGAAGTGGCGCCGACCTACCGGGCGGCCGACCTCGTGGTGGTCAACACCTGCGGCTTCATCGATTCCGCGGTGGACGAGTCGCTCGACGCCATCGGCGAGGCGCTCGCCGAGAACGGCAGGGTGATCGTCACCGGCTGCCTCGGGGCGCAGCCGCGCAAGATCCTGGAACGCCACCCCTCCGTGCTCGAGATCACCGGGCCGCAGCGCTACGAGGAGGTCATCGCCTCGGTGCACGCGCACCTGCCGCCGCTGCACGAGCCGTTCGTCGATCTGATCCCCGCGCAGGGCGTGAAGCTCACGCCGCGCCACTACGCCTACCTCAAGATCTCCGAGGGCTGCAATCACCACTGCACCTTCTGCATCATTCCCTCGATGCGCGGCCGCCTGGTCAGCCGGCCGATCGCCGAGGTGCTGCGCGAGGCCGAATCGCTCGCCCGCGCCGGCGTCAAGGAGATCCTGGTCGTCTCGCAGGACACCAGCGCCTACGGCGCCGACTTGAAATATGCGCCCGGCGAATGGCGGGGCGTCGAGCGGCGTGCCCGCTTTCGCGAGCTCGCCGACGCGCTGGGCGAACTCGGCGTCTGGATCCGGCTGCACTACGTCTACCCGTATCCGCACGTCGACGAGGTGATTCCGCTGATGGCGCAGGGCCGCGTGCTGCCCTACCTCGACATCCCCTTCCAGCACGCGAGCGCGCGGCTGCTGAAGCTCATGAAGCGCCCGGCGGCCGCCGAGGACACGCTCGAGCGCATCGCCGCCTGGCGGCGCGTGGCGCCCGACATCACCCTGCGCAGCACCTTCATCGTGGGCTTTCCCGGCGAGACCGACGCCGACTTCGAGGAGCTGCTCGACTGGCTGCGCGAGGCGCGCCTCGACCGGGTCGGCTGCTTCGAGTACTCGCCCGTCGAGGGTGCCGCCGCGAACGCGCTCGGGGAGCCGGCGGTGCCCGACGAGGTCAAGCGGGAGCGGCGCGAGCGCTTCATGCGGCTCGCCACGGAGTTGAGCGCCGAACGGCTCGCCGCCAAGGTGGGCACGCGCATCGAGGTGCTGGTCGACCGCATCGAGGACGGCACGGCCGTCGCGCGCTCCCGCGGCGACGCGCCGGAGATCGACGGCGTGGTGCGGATCCGCGGCGGCGCGAAGCTGCGCGTCGGGGAATTCGCCATGGTGCGCGTCACCGCCGCCGGCGATTACGATCTCGAGGCTCTTGCGGGCGCCTAGCGTGGGCCGGGCGCGCGCGGATACCCTATCTTTCAATCGAACATCTGGAGAATGGAACGTGGAAATCGCGGCTGACCGGGTGGTGCTGATCCATTACACGCTGAAGGATGACACGGGCACCGTCATCGACTCCTCGAGCGGCGGCGAGCCGCTCGCCTACATCCAAGGACACGGCAACCTCATTCCGGGACTCGAGCGCGCCCTGGAGGGCAAGGCCGAGGGTCACGAGCTGAACGTGACGGTCTCGCCCGAGGACGGCTACGGCAAGCGCGACGCGGCGCTGGTGCAGAGCGTCCCGCGGCGCGCGCTGCAGGGCGCGGGCGACATCAAGAAGGGCATGCAGTTCCAGGCGCGCACCGACGAGGGCATGCGGCTGTTCACCGTCACGGCCGTGGTCGGCGACATGGTGACCCTGGACGGGAATCACCCGCTCGCCGACCAGACGCTGCACTTCGACGTACGGATCGTCGGCGTCCGCGAGGCCAGCGGCGAGGAGCTGGAGCACGGCCACGTGCACGGCCCGGGCGGCCATCACCACTAGGGCGCGCCCTCGCGGCGCGGCCGGAACTTACAGGTATTTGAAGAGCGACAGGCCCTGCGTCAGGCTGTAAGCCTGCAGCGCGGCGCTCAACGTGACGTTCTGCTGGTCGAGGGTGGTGATCGCGGCCGCGTAATCGAGGCTCTGGAGCGAGGAGATCGAGCTCTTGAGCTGCAGCTGCTGCGTGCTCGCCACCGATTGCTGGGTGGTGATGGTGTTCATGCGCCCGCCGACGCTGGCCCGCACGTTCGAGAGATGGGTGAGCGCCTGATCGAGGTCGTTGATGGTGCCGGTGAGCGAGTTGCCGAGCTGGGTGGCCCCGTTGGCGCCGGCGCCGCCGCTCTGCAACGTGGTGATCAGGTTCTGCACCGTGCTGAACAGGCTCTGATTCGCGCTCGGCGCCACGGTGAAGGAATCCCCGGCCGCCGGCGCTCCCGAGAGCGTCACCTGGACGCCGCGAAACGCGACCGACTGCCCGCTGGTGTAGCTGCCCGAGCTCACCACGTTGTTCGCCGAGTCGAGCACCTGATAGGCGGTGGCGGAGGTGAACTTGATCGAGTAGGTGCCGCCGTCGTAGGCGGCCGGATCGGTGACGGTGCTCTTCGTATG
>JAJXZV010000113.1 GCA_021779875.1 Pseudomonadota bacterium | reverse complement strand
CAGTATCAACCGCCCGGTCGCCGGAGCGACCCATGAGAAGACGCTGCCGGTCGGCCGCCATCCGCTGCAGCTGTACTCCCTCGGCACCCCGAACGGCGTCAAGGTGACGATCCTGCTCGAGGAACTGCTCGCCCTCGGCCACACAGGTGCCGAGTACGACGCCTGGCTGATCCGCATCGCCGACGGGGAGCAGTTCGGCAGCGGCTTCGTCGCGGTGAATCCCAATTCCAAGATCCCGGCGCTGCTTGATCGGAGCGGGTCGCAGCCGATCCGCGTGTTCGAATCGGGCGCGATCCTCCTCTACTTGGCCGAGAAGTTCGGCGCGTTCCTGCCGACGGATGCCGCCGCGCGCGCCGAGTGCCTCTCGTGGTTGTTCTGGCAGGTCGGCAGCGCACCTTATCTCGGCGGTGGATTCGGCCACTTTTATGCCTATGCGCCTGCGAAGAGCGAATACGCCATCGACCGCTTCGCCATGGAGGTCAAGCGCCAGCTCGATGTGCTCGACCGTCGGCTCGCCGAGAGCGCGTACATCGCCGGAGCTGAATACACCATCGCGGACATGGCGGTATTCCCGTGGTACGGGGGTCTTGCCAAGGGGTGGCTCTACGGGGCCGGAGAGTTCCTCGGCGTGCACGAATATGCCAACGTGCAGCGCTGGGCGGACCGCCTGCTCGAGCGGCCGGCCGTGCGGCGCGGTCGCATGGTCAACCGGTTGAGCGGCGAGCCGGCGACCCAGCTGCACGAGCGGCATGATGCGCGGGACTTCGAGACCCGGACGCAGGACAAGCTCGGTGCGGCGACGTAGCCGCGCAACCTCCGTGCTGCCGGCGGCACGCTAGCCGGCGCTCTGCGGCGCCTCGAGCGGTGCCGCGGAGCGGCTCGCGCGGTACCAGGCGATGCCGTCGACCTGCTCGCACTCGATGAGGCCGCGACCACGCAGACAGTTCAGGTGTGCGATGCACTCGCCCGTTGCAAGCTGCAGCGCGTGGCTGACGTTGCGGCGGAACATCGCCGGAAAGACGTCAATCGCCCGCTTCGGCTCGCGCAGCGCCGCGAGCACGCGCTTCAGCGCCCCCTCGTGCCAAGCATTGAGCTCGCCGAGGCGCGCATGCAGACCGCGGAACGGCTCCTTGTGGGCGGGCAGCACCAACACTGTATCGGGGACCCGCTGCGCGATCGCGGCGATCGAGTCCAGCCAGTCGGCAAGCGGATCGGCGTCGGGCTCGGTGGGAAAGACCGATACGTTCGAGGTGATCTTCGGCAGCACCTGATCGCCCGCGATCATCACCTCGAGCTCGGGGCAATACAGACAGACGTGCTCCGGGGAATGCCCGCGTCCCACTACGGCGAGCCAACGCCGCCCGCCGATGACAATCTCATCGCCGTCGCTCATCCGGTGGAAACTGTCCGGCAGGTCGTGGATGTGGCGGGCGAACCCTCCGAAGCTCGCCCGGTACGCCTCGATCGCCGCCTCGTCCCAGCCCGCCGCACGGTAAAACCGCACGCCGTCAGCCGGCGCTTCGCGATGCGCGTCCGCGACCAGCATCCGACAGATCACGTACTCCAGGCGGGACATCCACAGGCGACACTCGAAGCGACGCGTGAGCCAGCCCGCCATGCCGACGTGGTCCGGATGCATGTGCGTGCAGATCACCCGCCCGACCGGGCGATTGCCCAGCGGGCCGGCGAAGATCTGCTGCCACACCTCGACCGTCTGCGCCGTATGCATGCCGGTGTCGACGATCGTCCAGCTCTCCCCGTCCTCGAGCGCCCACACGTTGATGTGATCGAGGGCGATCGGCAGCGGCATTCTGAGCCACAGCACCCCCGGGGCGACCTCGACGGCCGCGCCGCTCGCCGGGACGGTCGCAAAGGGGTAGATCACCGACGGTGCATTCACGAGCGTTCCGTTAGCAGGCGTTGAAGCGTTCTGTGCCCCGGCGGGCCGCGACAGGCTCTGGGGCGGACGGGTGCAGGGCCGCCCAGGCCCGACCCCTCGCACCATTGTAGGCCGATGCGCGCCGGGCTCGCCCGAAAATCGCGGCGTAATGCCGGCGGCGAGCCGCGCACCGCACGCCCCATCCGCTGCCGGCACCGCGAGATACGGCTCGGGTCTGCGTGCTGCCTTCCCACAGACGGGGCAAATCCTTCGACCCGCTCGACGGGCAGGCGATTATGATAATCGCCGCGACCGCGCCGCGGCGCCCCGCGCCACGCGGTCTTGGATGCGCGTTTCTGGAGGAGCCGGCCTTGCCACCACAGAAGACTGATGGAACCGTCCCGGGCGAACTGCTCGCGCAGGCCACCGCGTGGCGCCGCGACCTGCACCGGCACCCGGAACTGGCCTATGCCGAGCACCGGACGGCCGAATTCGTCGCGAGCCAACTCGCGCAGTTTGGCTTCAAGGTCCACCGTGGACTCGGTGGCACGGGGGTCGTCGGTACGTTGAGCCGCGGCACGGGCCGGCGCAGCATCGGTATCCGCGCGGACATGGATGCGCTGCCGATTCGGGAAGCGAGTGGCGTTGCGCACGCCTCGAGCGCTTCGGGCGTGATGCACGCGTGCGGCCACGACGGGCATACGGCCATGGCGCTCGCCGCGGCGGGCCTCTGCGCCCAGCTCCCCGACCTCGACGGCACGGTGCACTTCATCTTCCAGCCGGCCGAGGAAAACGAAGGCGGCGGCCGGCGGATGATTGAGGATGGCCTGTTCAAGCTGTTTCCCTGCCAGAGCATCTACGGACTGCACAACTGGCCGGCATTGCCCGCCGGCGCCTGCGTCGCGCGCGACGGGGCAATGATGGCGGCGCTCGACACCTTCGAGATCCAGATCCGGGGCCGGGGCTGCCACG